>JAEORJ010000281.1 GCA_016840945.1 Candidatus Gerdarchaeota archaeon | reverse complement strand
TTTTTATGTTTTGAAATATCAATTGTTTGTGGTGGAATACCTTCTGGGTGCTTAAGAACAACAGATGAATCTTTATTTATGAAAAATCTAACGTTATCATTTAATTTTAAAAATTTATAGACTTTATCAGGTATCCTAACACTTTGTGTGGAATCTACTTGAGCTAAAAATCCTAGAGGGAAATCATCTGAAGTAGTTTCTTCAAAAGAATCACCACTGTATAATGAGCTTACACGTCCACTATGAATTTCACAAGTTCGATCAACATCTTTGAGAAATCGTAAATCATGTGTAACAACTAATACTGTGGTTTTGAAATCATAAGTTATTTTTCTAAGTATATTTTTTACAATTTCAGTATTAGCTGAATCTAGTTGTCCTGTTGGTTCGTCACATAAGATTACCTTAGTCTTTTTTGCAAGAGCACAAGCAATTGATGTACGAATCAATTCCCCTCCTGATAATGTGTTTACTTTTCTATGAGCTAAATGACTGATCCCAAGCGTTTCCATTAATTGTTGATTTTGTTCCTTGTTCTTCTCATAATTCTTTGAATGTAGGCTTGAAGCAAAAGTTAAATTGTCAAAAACTGTTCCTGATAAAAACAAAGTTTTCTCAGGAAATTGCTGAACCATACCAATTGTTCGTAATCTATAATTGAGTAATTCATTACTTGTTAATTTATTCAATTCCAAACCATCAACTATTATTTTGCCACTTGATATTGATTCAATCCCAGCAATTATTTTTATTAATGTAGTTTTGCCTGAACCAGATGGTCCAACTATTGATACTAATTCACCTTTCTTGATATTCAAATCTATACCACGTAAAGCTGCAACTCGAGTATTTGTTTGCTCGTCTGAGTAGATTTTAATTAGGTCAGTACATTCTATCACTTTTTTCTACTCCTGTTTTATTGGTCGATATTTATAGATTAATGGAATCATTGCTATCCACCAACCTAGCGCAGCTAAAATTAATATTAGAAACATTACAATTACAACAACCCAAGCAGGGAAAATCGGATTGTAATCATGATACCATTCTCTTATGTTAAGATAAGAATCCCCTAGATAATTCAGTAATGGAAATGATAATGCTACTGTTAATATTAAAGGAAAGATGTTTACTAGAAATAATTCTAAACCAAAATATCCAATGATTTGTCTTCTCTTAACACCAGCTCGATACAATATCTCAATAATTCGAATGCGATCTTCGAATATTTTTTTACCAGTAAAATAACTCACAAATATTAAACTTAAAATCCCTAATATTGAAAAGAAAATGATATTATTTATTGAAAACTCATCAACTTCATTTAATAATAAATTGTAGTAATCATCTAAAGAAGTAGCTTCAACATTATACTCTGATAACTTCTCTTTAATTGCTGGTATTACACTCTCGTTTTGTGGTTTAATGAGTTTAATAGTTTCACCATAAATAGAGGTCTTATAATCCAGTCTGCCTATCAAATAATCAACTGTTTCTGTACTAGCAACCAATGAGAAAACATCAATATTATAGAACAGTGGTTTAACAGAACGATAGGATAATGGAAATGTTTCATAAGAATTAATTAATTTAAATGATGCTTGAAGTTCTGTGTAATGGGAAGCAAATGATATTGATTGGTTGATTTCAAAGTGATTTCTATTTACATATTCATTATTAAACAATACATTATAGAGGATGTTTAAAGATAAGACATCGTTTTGACTGATTTTTGATTTATTAAAATATGATTGATCAATCACTTCAACAAATTTTGTAGGATTCTCCAGTGATAATACATTTATTTCAAAAGGTAATAGGTATTCAAAATAAGAATTATCATTTGAAAAAGTATAAGCGACCACTTCAGTAAAATCAGCTATTTCAGTCATATTTTCCAGAACAACATCTAATTCATTTTCGGGATCAATAAAATCTCTAACAATCAAATTACAATAACCAGTTGATAATAATGCCTCTTCTTGTAAATGGTCGGGTATAGAATATTTCATAGATAAACTTGGTAAAGTAGTAATTCCAATAATCATTGTGCTCAACATGAGAAGTTGGAAAATATTTCTATTGTCAGTCATATGTTTCAAAATTATTGTAAAAATAGACATTTGTTTGGACCAAATTTTTTCACTAATCAACGAAAATAACCAAGCAATTAATCTAGCAATTAACAACATGACAAAAATTGCTGTGAAAGCAATACTGAATGTAATCAAACACCATAAAATAATCTGATAAGTATAATTTGTAAACAGTGATTGTTCTGGCCCAACTAAGATATATAAAAGATACAATGTAACAGAAACTACTGTTATTCCAAGAGCAATTGTAAATAATCTGAATTCATTTGTCGACAGAATTGCTTGCATTTTTCTTCTTTTCCTTTTAAATTCTTCAGAAGGATCTTTAGTACTTTGTTTAGCGATATTTAGTGGTATTAAGAAACTAAGCAAAAAGAACCCTACAAAGAACGCAATAATGGCAACAAAAAATAATGGTTCCTTAAGGAACTCAACATAATAATGATCAGCAAGATCAATAACATCTCTCGATATAAGATAATTAGTGAACAAGCCTATTGATACACCAAAAAGAAAACTAATTCCTGTTGTTATTAAATTCTCCAAAAGAACCATTTGACGAATTAAATTATAATTTAATCCATAAAGTTTCATTTTTCGAAATACTTGCTCAAGTTCTTTTGAACCAATATTCAATGAAACCAGGCTCGTTATTCCTAAGACAATAAAAAGTGGTGAATTTATTTTAATGATATTTGAAAATTTAATTGACCAGTAATCATTAAATTGCAAAATAAAAATTCTTAGCTCAGCCCCCATTTCAATGTAGATGTGGGTAATATCTGAATTTGCAATCAAATGACTTCTACCATACAAATTAAGATAATTCTTTAGTTTGCTTAATTTAAAACTTAGAAGATCATAATCAAAATCTGCCAGATAATCAATATGGCCAAAATAATCATCTATAGTATTCATTATTGTGTGCAAACTGGTAAAATTAGCGAAAAACACTCCTCTTTTTATATAATTATAAAGTCCAACAGTTTCAAATTCGTATTCAAATAAATCAGTAGATAGATTTACATCGCGCAAGATATCATATATATTATCTTTACCAATGATTCCAACAATAGTGAAATTAATTCCTATAGAAAATGAATCTTCAGAACCTTTTAGATTTATTATTTCATTAACAGTAAAAGGGTAATTTTCATTTTCAAAATGAAGTATTTCAGTTTCATTTCGAGGCATTCGACCTTCTATTATTGCATTTTCAAATAATTCATATATATCATCTTGTGGAGCAATTATTTGATAATCATCCCAAGGATTTGTTGGTTCTGTTGTATGATAGAAAAATTGACTACCAATAGCCGAACAATTTCTAATAATTTTTAATTCTGTTACTCGATCTTCCAATAGATTAGCAAATTCATTTGTGAAATCATTCATTATATCTTCATAAAATTCATAACCAGTATAGGGGTAATTGGTTGTTTTAGCGCTAATAGAACCATCATCAAACCAATTAATTTCATCATTTAGTTCACGAAAAACTTGAAAACGGTGTTTATAAACAACCATACAAAGAGTTGTTATAGTGAGGAAAATCAATAAACCTGATAGGATAGATAGCGCTAGTCTTTTTTGACCAGTTTTTAAAAAGATAGAGAAAATTTTTCTTTTTGAAATACTAAATTCACTACCATTTTCCTCTGTTGTCAATTTAGTCTCTTTCCTCTGTAACAATTAACAATACTATAACAGAGACTAAAAAATTTTTGCCTATTTTTTGAGGTGAGTGTTTTTTGCTAAATTTCTTCCATATAAGCTAACCCATCATGGATTATTTTACCATCCTGTAATTCGATTACTCTTGTTCCATCTCTAACAAGAGAAATATCATGGGTAGTAATTAATAATGTACAGTTTAATTTAGAATGCAAACTATATAGATTATCCATTACTATCCCTGCTAATTCTGAATCCATATTAGCTGTTGGTTCATCTAATACTAGAATGCTTGGATTATCGAATTGAGCTACAGCTAAAGATGCTCTTTGTAACTCTCCGCCTGAAATTTCTAGTGGGTATGAGTTTTGTCTATGAGTTATTTGGAATTTTTCCAAAATATTATCGATATTAGTTTTTGGGTATTTTTTGAGATTAATATAATTACCTTCAATAATTTGCTTAAGGAAAAGATTTTTCATAACTGTAATTGTAGGATGTAAATCTCCTTGTTGCGAAACAATTCCAAAATGCATTCTTCTAAATAATGCCCTTTGACCATCATCTAATTTATTTAAATTAGTATCAGTTATGGTTATCTCACCATTGGTTAATGGTTCCATTCCTGTCATAATTTTGATTAATGTAGATTTACCAGATCCGCTTGGACCAATAATAAAAGCAAATTCACCATTGTAGAATTTTAAAGTCACATCTGTTAATGCAGGAACTTTTAATTTTCTAGCCGAGTAAATTTTAGATACATTGTTTAAATTGATATCAATGTCCTTGTTATCAAAATAATCCTCAGGTAAATCAGAAATTTTTAGTGTTTTTCGTTTCTTTCTTTCCAAAACACCTGATTTTTCTGGTTCTAAACCTTCAGGATGTTTGATTATGATCGTTGCATCTTCATTTATTGAAAATTTCAAGCTTTTTCTTAAGCGGAGTAAGTTATAGATAGTATCAGGTAATCTTACACTTTGGGATGAATCTATTTGAGCTATATACTCTATAGGATAATCACTAAATGATTGTCTTTCTAATTCTTCTAAATTGTATAATGAGCTAACTCTACCACTATGAATCTCGCAAGTACGATCTACTCCTTTTAAAAATCTCAAATCATGAGTTACTACTAAAACAGTTGTTTTAAAATCATGTGAAATTTTTCTCAGCAAGCTTTTAACTATTTCAGTATTTACTGAATCAAGTTGACCTGTAGGTTCATCACAGAGAATTACTTTAGTCTTTTTTGCTAACATACAAGCAATAGCAGTTCTGATCATTTCTCCCCCTGATAGAAAACTCACTCGTCTATCAGCTAAATGGTCTATACCTAATTGTTCCAAAATTAATTTATTGTTCGTTTTATTATATGAATGATCCTTTGAATATAAACTAGCTGAAAATGTTAAATTATCCATAACTGTACCAGATAAGAATAGTGTTCTCTCAGGCATTTGATGAACTAAACCTATAGTGTTAAGTCGGTATTTCAATAAATCTCGGTTTTTTAACATTGTAAGATCTTTACCATCAACAATAACTTCACCACTAGATATGTTCTCTATACCAGCCAATATTTTTATCAAAGTAGTTTTGCCGGAACCAGAAGGACCAATAACTGAGACTAATTCGCCTTCTTTAATGTTTAAATCTATACCTCTTAAAGCAGCTACTTTAGTTCCTTCTTCTTCATCGGAATAAATTTTAATTACATCATAGCACTCTATCATTTTTCACTCACTCCTGTTTAACTGGTCGATAACGATAAATTAGTGGTGTTATAGCAATCCACCATCCTATGCTAGCTATTATTAGACCTCCAATAATCACTAACATTACCATCCAAATTGGATAATTTGGCTCAAATTTATGATACCATTCTCTAACATTCAGATAGATATCAGCTACATATCTAATTAAAGGATAAGATGCTATTATTGCAATAATGAGTGGTATAAGATTAATTATGAATACCTCTATACAGAAATAACCTAATATTTGCCTTCGTTTAGCTCCTGCTCGATACATTGCTTCGATGATTCTTATTCGATCCTCATAAACTTTTGTTCCTGAAAAATAGCCAACGAAAATTAAACATAAGATGGATAAAATAGTAAAGAACATGATATTATTATAATTAAATACATTAATCTCATCTATGAAATCATCATAGAATTCTTCTGACGTAGTAGCAATAATATTATGCTCTGCAAGTTTTTCTTGAATTATTGGTATAACGCTTTCATTAACTGGTTTTATGAGTTTCATTGTTTCTCCGCCTATGTATGTAGAGAAATATAGATTATTGGTAAATTCCTTAATTGTATCTCGACTAGCAACTATAGTAAAAGCATCAGTTTTTGAAAAAATTGATTGTGAAGGATAATAAGTCAATGGAAAATAATCAAAGCTATTGATAAAGCGAAACTCCGTTTCATAGCGGCTATATCTAGTTGATAATATAGTTTGATTATAAGTATAATGATGTTCATTAGCATAGCTACTATCAAAAAATACACAAGTAAGATTAGATAAAGCTAATATATCTTCAATAGTGATATCAGATTCATCATAGAATTTTGGATTAATCATATAAGCAAACATCTCTGGATCCTCAATTCCTAAAGCATTAATCTCAAATGGTGGCGGATATTCGATATCATCATCTATAAATTTATAATGAATTACTTCTGTGTAATTAGCAATCTCAGTGATATTTTCAAAATAAATATCTAGTTCATTATCAGGATCAAGAAAACGCCTAACAACCAAATTTGTATAGCCTGAGGCTAGATCTGCTTCTTCTTTCAAGTGATTTGGTATCGAATATTTCAACGATAAACTTGGTAATATGATTAATCCAAAAACAATTGTACCTAAGATAAGTAGTTGATAGATATTCTTATTATCAGTCATATGTTTAATTGATAGAGTCATCATATTCAGACGATTTGTCCATAGTTTTTCACTCAATAATGACCATAACCATGAAACTAATCTAGCTACCATAATGAAAACAAATGCTGCAATAAATGCTATACTAATAGTTATCATCATCCAAAAAGCAACTTGGTAAGTATAATTACGAAATGCTTGAATTTTTGTCCCTAGGAGCTCGTATAGAAGGTAAAGCACCACTGATATAAATGAAAATATTAATGCGACAATGAATGATCTAAACTCATTTGTTGAAAATAATACTTTTATTTTCCTTCTCTTTTTCTTATATAATTCATGAACATCTTTAGTACTTTGTCTAGCAATAGTAATATGTATTATAAAACTCAACAAGAAGAATCCTACTAAAAATATTCCCAATGAAATTAATAATAAAGGTTCTTTAAAATAATCTATATAAAATATATCAGATAAACCACTAACATCTCGAGAGATCAGGTAACTAATTAAAATACCAATAGCAGTTCCTGATAGAAAGCTCACGAAGGTAAAGATAAAATCTTCTAAAAATATCATCTGCCTCATCATTTTGTAACTTAAACCATATAGTTTCATTCTTCGAAATATCAGATCTAATTCTTTTGATCCAATGTTTAATGTTACTAGACTAATTAAACCAATCATAATAAGAAGAGGAGAATTAATTTCAATGATATTAGCTAATTCAACTGTCCAGAAGTTATTATAGGTAATTATAAAATATTTTAATTCAGAAGCCATTTCGACATTTTGACGAGAAATTGCAGCAGGTTTGAAAATAAAATCTGTTTGATAAGCTCTCAAGTAATCTTTTATTTTTCTTAATTCAAAATTGTTTAAATTATATTTGAAATCAACAAGATAATCTATATAGCCATAATAATATGGTGCGTGATAATATATATCATATATTGTGCTAAAATTAGTGTAAAATACACCCATTTTATAATAATTGTATAATCCTAATGTATCAAAACGATAATCACCAACAATATCTGTTGATAAATTTGCGTTTTGTAAAACTGAATTTAATTTCTCCTCTCCAAGTAAACCAACAATGGTGTATGTATGATGTGTCGAGTATTCACTTAAATAATACCAAATTTCAAAAGTATCATTTACATTGAAAGGAAACATTTCATTTTGGTAGTAAATTAATTCAGATTGATTTTTTGGCATGCGACCTTCAATAAGACCGTTTTCGAGTACACCATAAATGCGGTCATCAGGTGCTGCCAGTTGATAATAATGCCAAGGATCATCAGGATTATAGGTATAATGGAATAGTTGCATTCTAATGGCAGAGCAATTATCAGTTATTTTTAATCCAGGTAGATTCTCTGTAAGCAAATTTGAAAATTCATTAGTCATATTAGGTAAAATATTATCAGCAAATACAAATTCAAAATTAGGGATATTAGTTGATTTAGCACTAATAGTTCCGTCATTGAACCAATCTACAGAAGAATGTAATTCAGTAAAAGATCGAAATCGATATTTATATACGACCATACATAAACTAGTAATAGTTAAGAAAATTAGAATGCCAGAAATAATTGATAAACTTACTCTTTTTCGACCCGTTTTTAGAAAGATCTGGAAGAGCTTCTGTTTTGACATCCCTAATTTTTTATCAGGTATATCCGACTCCATTTAACCCAACTCTCTACAAAGAAATAAATTATCAATATACTTTATAAGATTAATTAGTATTCTAGACTTTTTTTCTATTTAAAAAATTAATTTTTCAAAATTAAATCAAGAAACCACTAATTTCATAAAAATGAAGAATAGAACCATTTTTTATTGTCCGTACATGGATATAATTGTCTCCCTTTATAGGCTCGATTTCCAATTCAATGACTTTCAAGCCTTCAATGAGATCCTCCTTTAATTTTTGTATTCCAAAATAAATCTGAACTGTTTGTTTTTCATCAGTTTTTAATTTAATTTTTAATAGAATTAAGTTATCATTAGGAATTTTAATTCCCTTCAATTGTATCCTTATTGTTGCATTTTCCCAAAAATTCCCAAGAGAATCTGTTATTTGAAAATCTTTATTCTGACGAATTGAAATTTTGTCTTGTAAGTATTGACTTGATAAACGTAGATCACCAACCGTACTTGTATAACCTCCAAAAGTGAACAAATAACCTTCAATATTGTTACCTTTATATTCAGGTTTGATTGGTGTTAGCTTAAAGAGTTCCTTTTGAGCCATTTCAAGTTCCAACTATGATAATTATTGTATTTTTATAATCAAGATAAAATACAATTCTATAGTTAATTTTCTTTTGGTTTTGAATCACGTAGTGGAATAGTTCTATTAAATACTAACATGTCTGATTTTGAATCAATATCTATACAGAAGAAACCTTGCCTTTCAAATTGATATATATCACCGATTTTTGCTTTGATTAATTGAGGTTCAACATAACCATTAACAATAATTAGTGAATCAGGATTTATATAATCAGTAAATTCCTCACCTTCTTCAACATCAAGTGGGTTATCTTTAGTAAATAAATCATCTAATAATCTCATTTCAGCTTTTATAGCATGTTTAGCTGAAATCCAATGGATGGTGCCTTTAACATCACGATTATCAGGAGCATTACCTCCTTTTGTTTCAGGATCAATTGTGCAATGTAATTCCTTGATTTTTTGTGTTTTAGGATCCTTGATGACTTTTTGACATTTCATAAAGTAGGCATATTTCAATCGGACTTCATTATCCATAGTTAAACGATAGAAGTCATCAAAAGGTTCTTCCATAAAATCATCCTCCTCTATATAGAGCTCGTTTGAAAAAGTTACTTTTCGTTTACCCATTTTTTTATCTTTAGGATGATTTTCCACTATGAATTCTTCTGTTTTATCTTTAGGATAGTTTGTAATTATAACTTTGATAGGATTAATAATACTCATCACCCTAGGGCTTTTTTCAAATAAATCCTCTCGTATAAAATTGTTAAGTATAGAATCATCGATTATCTTATCTCTTTTTGAAACACCAATTGCTCTGGTGAACTTATGGATTGCAGAAGCTGGAACACCTCGTCTTCTCATACCCGCTAATGTTGGCATGCGAGGATCATCCCAATCTTTAACAAACTTATTACGAACAAGCATGATTAACTTACTTTTACTCATAATTGTTTTAGAAATATTAACCCGAGCAAATTCTATTTGTTGTGGGTGATGAATAGGTTTGCCTTTCTCATCAGTTAATTGATCTAGATACCAATCATAAAGAGGACGATGATTTTCAAATTCAAGCGTACAAATTGAGTGAGTTATTCCTTCAATACTATCTTCTAAACCATGAGCCCAATCATACATTGGATAAACACACCAAGCACCTTTTGTATGCGGGTGCTCTTTATGGAGAATCCTATACATAACAGGGTCTCTTAAATTGAGCTTAGGTGAACTCATATCTATTTTTGCTCTGAGAACTCTTGAACCATCAGGGAATTCACCCTTTTCCATTCGAGTAAATAAATCAAGATTTTCCTCAATAGTTCTTTCTCTGTAAGGACTATTTCTTCCAGGTTCAGTTAATGAACCACGATATTCGCTGATTTCATCAGCAGAAAGATCACAGACATAGGCTTTCCCTTTTTTAATCATTTGAACAGCATATTCATACATTTGATCAAAATAATCCGAGGCAAAGAATACATTGTCTCCCTCATTTCGTTTTTCATATACACCTAACCACTTAATGTCTTCAATCATTGACAGAACATATTTTTCTTCCTCAGTTATTGGATTCGTATCATCAAAACGGAAATTGAATAATCCATTATAATCTTTAGCTATAGT
>JAEORJ010000280.1 GCA_016840945.1 Candidatus Gerdarchaeota archaeon | reverse complement strand
TTTTTCTTTTTTCAAATTCATAAGAATATTTTGAAATTAAACAAACAGTAAAAAATAATTTATAATGGACAAATGGTTAGCAAAAGTGGTTAAAATGGTTGAAGAAAAAAATACAAAAAATAAATTAAAACATTTACCAAATAAATTAGAAACCGAGAGACTTATTCTAAGAAAATTTGAGAGAAATGATGGGAAAGATTTGTTTGCATTATTTGAAAGAAATGATAATAGATCCTTTTTGAAAGAACATGTAGATGAAGCAACAACCATTAGAACTGCAAAGGACGCAGAAAATCGCGTTAAACAATTGTCAATGTTTTGGGAAACAAGAATACGTTTTGTTCTGGGATTATGGTCAAAAGAAACAAATGAATTTATTGGTAATATTTGGATAGAACCAAATAAATGGGCGGTACCGTCATTTGAATTAGGATATTATCTAGATAAAGGATATACAAGAAAAGGATTAGCTATAGAGGCAGCAATGAAAGCTATTGAATTTATATATGAGGAATTGCATGCTTATAAAATAATTATAATTACCAGAGATACTAATGAACGAAGTTATCTTTTAGCTGAAAAATTACATTTCATTAAAGAAGGGCATTTTAGGGAATCGAATATAGAAAATGGTAAACGATTTGGTCTTCTCTATTATGGATTACTTAAACATGAATATGAAACATTATATAATAAAAAATAAAAAAAGGAAAAAATTTCTTAAATATTGATAGTATTTCCTGGAAGAACTACTTTCACAACAATTTCTGGATACTTTTTCTCAACTGCTTTTTTGAAATCATCTGGATTTTGTTCTCTCCAATGCATAGGGATAACATATTTAGGTTTAATAGCACCAATAGCATCAAGAGCTTCTTCAGGACTCATGGTATAGTGACCATCGATTGGAAGAAGTGCATAATCAATATTTTTTAGAGTTTTCATTTCTTCAATGAAATCGGTATCACCAGCAAAATAGATTCTCTTGCCTTCCGCTTCAATAATAAAAGCTGTTTGAATATCCTTTGAATGGAATGGTACACCAGGTTCTCTAAATCGTCGAACGTTATAGCCTGGAACACCTTGAATGGTGATGCCTTGATAATCATATTTCTGTCCCGGATCAAGGGCAACAACATTTCCCTCGAGATTGTTTTTATTATCACTTGAAGTAATGATAATGGTTGATTTTTGTTTCATTAATTTAATTTTACCCTTACTAGAATGATCACCATGACTATGTGAAGCTAAAATTAGATCAGCTTTCTCCTTATATTCTTCATCCCCTCCTCCATAAGGGTCAATATAGATTTTTTTATCACCTATGGTCAATTTAAATGATGCATGACCAAGCAAACGCAAAGTAATAGCCATTTTATCACCAACTAATTATACGCTTTTTGGCATAAAACCATTATGGATTTTAAAGAAATTAGATAATAAAAACTATTAATAAAAGAAAACTAATCAATTAGGAACAACAAAAATTACTCTTATAGTGAAGAAAATGTTTGAAATAAATAATAAAGAATTGATAGATCTTTTAGCTAAATTAGTAAGTTACAATACTGTAAATATCCCAACTGAGAATATTAAAGCACCAAAAGAATGCCCTGAATTTATTGTCAAATACCTAAAAGAGAGGGGTGTTGAAGCAAAATTATTTGAAGATGAAGGTTACTATTCGGTTTATGGTAAAATTGGTGAAGGAGATTTTCACTTATTATTAATGGCACATTTTGATGTTGTACCAGTAAGTGATGGTTGGGAAACCAATCCGTTTGAAATGGTTATAAAAGAAGGTAACAAAGCATTTGGACGAGGGGTGATTGATAATAAAAACAATGTTACATCTATTATGACTATTCTACCAATAATTAAATCGCTAAATTTAGGCAAAGAAATGACTGTTTGTTTTGAATTATCAGGAGATGAGGAAATTGGTGGGGTATATAGTGCAGGTAATTATCTTAAAAAATTTGATAGAATGCCTGATGCTGTGATGAATTTAGATGGCGCAGGAGAGGTGATTATTTCTCGAAGAAGAAATGCTATGGGAGCTACTATCAAAATACCTAAAGAAAAAGGTACCATCCATGGTGAAAAACAAGAAAAGAAATTTGTCACGGAACAATGGGGAAGGCATACTGCTTACCAACATAGAGGAGCTGATGTTCATTGTTTGATCAAAGCTTCTGTAGATGTCACATATAATAATTGGAAGGTTAATTCTTGTAAAGGA
>JAEORJ010000279.1 GCA_016840945.1 Candidatus Gerdarchaeota archaeon | reverse complement strand
AGACCCACTGATTTTAATAGTGAAAAAGCAGAGATAGCAATTTTTAAAATGATAGATGAATAACAAGAATAAGATAAATAAAAATTAAAAAAGAAAGGGAATTTTTATTCCCTTGATATTTTCATTATAGCTCTACAACTCTGTATGTAAATGCGTTTGGTGCTGTTATAACAAACACACTAGATGAACCGACTTCTGGTACTATTTTGCCTTCAATGGTTTCACCGTCTGGAAGTCCGCCAGTTATTGGCATAATTGCTGATAAGTTTAAAACTAGCATGACGTGATCTTCGCCTCCAAGACCGTTCATGTTATAAATTGAGTTATCTGAATCATGAATTGCAATTGCTCCAAAGTTTGTTGAGGTTAAGTTTGACATGTTAAGGGTATGAAATACACCATCACCACTAACAGTGCTTGTCTTTTCATTCTCGTTTAGGCTTAATATTGAATAATTTTCGTATGTTAAATGAATCAAGGTTTTATTTAAGTCAAGATCATATGATCCGGCTCTTGGTCTTATTGATATTGATAGATATTCAATTCTTGATTTTGCAGCATCTGTATATCCTGTAATGCCAATAATATGAACACCACTTGATACATCATGAATTGTGTCTTGACCAACAGCATATGCTCTTCGCTGTAGATTTTCAGCAGTTTGCATAATTACGCTTGAAGCTACAGCTGCAACTAATACCATAGCAATGAAAATAACCAAGGTTCCAATACCAACTGCACCTTTATCATTATCCTTAATAATTTTTTTATCAGACTCTACTTCTTTCTTTCTTCCGGGTTTTATTGCTACAATAGTGTTTATTCTTAGACATCCTAATCCTTGCTTAGAATCTACTAAAATAAAACCATCTTTATAGTCAACATCTTCTAGGATGCCGGTTACGACGGATGCCCTATCCTCTCCAGGCTCTTTTGTGACAATCTTACAGTATTTGCCTATCAGCCTTTCCATATATTTTTTTTCCATTTTTTACTTCACCACCTTTCATTTCTTTCTTTACATTGCCATGTGACATTTCAACATGTCAATGCATTTCATGTATACTGTTCTCAAGTGACACTATATAAAGCTTAGCTGTTGTAATGTCAATTGGAAAAAAAGACATGATAGCAAAAATTACAAATTGACATTTTTACAAAATTAGCCAGTCCTTACTTATCTAATATAAGAATTAATAATAGACTACCCACTATATCTTGAGAATTTTTCTGTATGGATAATAATTGTATAATAAGATTTATATATTATTTAGCCTAAATTTATCCTGTAAATAACAGTGATAAAATGGGTAGTTTGGTAGGAACAACATTAACAATTGCAATACTATCGTTATCTTCAATTCTGATAGGTGCTACTGTAACATCAGTTATAAATTCAGAAACCGATAGCATCACAACAGACTATAATCTAGAACAATTAGCATCTGATGCTATGGATGAAATATCAACCTATTTGCAAATAAGAGATCAAAAAGGTAAATATACTAATATAAACGGACAACAAAAAATAGAAAAAATTGCTATACTAATCTCGCCATTAGTTTCACAAAAAATCGATCTTTCAAGATTGACCATACAGTTAAGTAATGATAAGATTGTTAAAATTCTTAGATATAAAGGAATTATGGAGCTACAAGATTCAAATTCTCTATTCGAACATCCAATATGGAATAAATTAGATGGAAATAACTTTGGCTTTATCTCAATAAGTGATTATGATAAATCTCTAATATCTAGTAGTTTGTTGAATGATTTCTCAGATAATGTCTATATTGTAATCAGACTACCTGCAGAAATGACTATGAAAAATTATGATAAAATTATTGTAAATCTATTTCCAGCAACAGGTATGACAAGTACGATAATATTAGAAGCACCATTCCCTATAACACAGATTATTACATTTGAATAAAATTATTAATTAACCATCATCGGTGTCAAATTCTTATACTATATTTTTTGTTCTTAAAGAATCAGTTTCGTTT
>JAEORJ010000278.1 GCA_016840945.1 Candidatus Gerdarchaeota archaeon | reverse complement strand
TATGTTTTATTTCAATCTTGGTATTGAAGCACCATTTAATAGTGAATGTTGTGTTTTAGTAGGCGAACAGGAACTTAATTATGGGGATATTGCTGAATTAGTAGTTTATTTAACTGATAGTGGATCAACTGTAGTAAATTCAACTCTTGCATTAAGAGCACAAGTGGAATACATAAAATTATATGATGAGTTAATGAAAAGTGATACTAACTATTCTTTAGCTTCATTTTATGCCGGGGCAATGAGTCATTATATCTCTCAAGCAGGAGTTTTTGGAGCTATTTGGTATGAAAATGATTGGGGAAGCTTAGATGTTACTAATTGGAGTTTTTATGAACTAGCAATTGAAGCAGGATTAAAAGAACAACGATTTATTTTTCCACAAGCAATATCACAATTTATTGATCTAATTGATTTTGGAAATAACTACTTCAATTTAACACCTAACCAAATAGAACCTTTGAAAGCTTTTAATTCAACAATAAATTTAGCAACAGTAATCTATCCTTTTGCACAATTTCTTGGAAATAATATCAACCTAAGCCTTTCAAATGTTCTTGATTGGGATGGATTATATTATAACATAACTCGAGATTGCTTAACTTTTTCAATAGAAGCAGTTTATTCTACCTTAGAATTTGTAATGAAAAGTGCTAACCTTAATTATCTTTCAATAGATGAAGTTAATTTCTCATTTGATATAGAGAGTGGTTTGTTAAATATTACACCTTTTCAAGTTGAGTTAAGAACAAATACGACAAATAAAGTGGCAAATGACTCAATTATAATTGAAGCTAATTTTCAATTCATTTTCTATGATACTGAAACAAGATTATATGAGATTTCAACTGAAAGTAATTCTCTGAATTTTAACGATTCTCTAAATAAGTGGTTTTTCTCGAATCAAATACCAATTGGTTTAAGGGATTATTCTAATCATTCTATTATATGTCAATTCAAAACTGAATTAACATCATATACTTGGAGTAATCTAAGCAGTGATTCATTTTACCTAAATTATTATAATATCACTATTGAAGGTTTTAATCTTAATTTAGATGAGAATAATTGGTTAATGTCCATCTCAAATATTACTGCTACTTTAAATAATAATGAAGAAATTGGCAAATTAGATGATGAAGAAGTTTCATTAGCCAAATGGATTTTATATTACAAGAGTCAATTTAGTGAATCCAGTATCTTGACCCCCGTTCATGATACTGAAGGCAATATAGTAGAAGCTAATTTATCATATGATGATTTAACAACTAAATGGTATTCATCAATTAATGATATAGGATTGGTTTTTACACCACCTGATTACGAATGTGTAGTGGCAGTGAGGTTTAATATGACAATACTACCTGTTGGTGAATATGTAAACACCCCTTTTGGTTATAGATATCATCCTTATGTTCAAAAAATTAATACTAATTATTTTATTACTAAATCTCATGATATAACAATTTCAGTACCAACAATTGATTTTGATGAAGAATGGAATATTTTAGATCTTTTTGATGTGACTGCAACCCAAGACTATCAAAACCTAGATTTAGATAATTACCACATGAATGTAAAATCAGTTTTTGGTGATGATCGTAGGGAAGCTAAATGGAAAATTTTCAATGCTGATGGTATAGAAACAATTATTTCAGGTTTGTTGATTTGGGATTCAAATCAAAATTATTGGTATTATAACAACATCAATTTGGATTTACTTGGACAGGGAATTTATTATGTTAGATGTAAATTTACCACGATGAATACTGCCTTTGATATTGATTATGGACCACCATCAGTCAATTTCACAGTCAACCCATCAAGAACATCAAATTGGTATTTCTATCTGATAATTTTGGTACCTTTTGTGATATATGGTTTACATTTAGCAGCAAATCGAAAAACAAAATTAGATTATTAGTTATTTCTTTTAAAAAAATGCTAAAATAACAAAATGTAAATATCTAAATTAATCTTGTTTAATCTGTAAGTCAAGAAAAAAGTAAAACCATATTAAAAATAAAAATGGTTTAAAAGTAAAGATATAATTGTTTAACTGGTGTTTTTTATTTTGTTGAAATTAAACAGATTATTTGCAATAATGTTAATAGCCATTTTAACTTTAAGTTCAAATAATTTTCACATTAAAGTAAGTGCTGATACAGAATCCATGTTAAATGTTAGACTAGGATGGGATGTGTTACCATTATATGAAATTGATCATCCACCTGGGCCAATTTGTGTTGGTGAGAATGGTGACTTGTATTTTGCAGATAATCTCAATCATATCATAATGAGAATGGATGAATTTGGGGATCTTTTTGAATATATCTCAACAGGTACTTTAGATTTCTCAGATATTGAGTATCAACCAAACCACAATCGATTAATTGGTATTTCAAATAATGGTTTTTACACCATAACTTCTAGTGCGATAACTTTTCTAAAAAATTACACTTATCCTCAACCTCTTAGTGAGATTGCAGTAAATCCTATAGACGATTCATTTTATTGCGGATCACTATTTGATAATACTGACATTTTACAATTTGACTTAGATGCAAATTATTTGGCTACAATATTAACAAATATTCAAGGATGCAGTCAAATGGTTCTTAATAATAACCAAAGCATTCTTTGCTATACTGAAACATATCTCGGGTCTATCTCATTTTTGAATTTATCATCATTAGGCATTACTTTAATTAGAACTGGTATTGGTTTACCAGGTACACAAGAAGTCATAGGAATTGCTGTAGATGATAATGATATTCTATATAGTATGACAGCTGATGGGAATGAAAGAGGATTTTACAAATACCAATATGGAACCTATGAATTATTATATAGTTCAAAAGGTGGTATGAGTTCTTTAACCTGGTTTGCTAAAATTAATTCATTTATTGCAGGTGGGAGTGTTGGCGGTTGTCTAATAGGTTATAATCCAATTTTAACTGAAGCAAATTATCTTACACCAATAGTTAATTCAAATACTATCATTGAAACAAATAACGGAACAGTAATCTATTCCATCGAAAATGAACTTTACCAAATTAGTATTGATGAACCAATATTGTTCACTAAAGCAATAGATAATTTCACTATTGGTAAACTTCTGTTGGATGATAGTAATAATATTTATGCTTTGCTTACAAATGATACAGTTACATTAACAAAAGTGTTTTATGATGGTTCAATGGTCTATTGGTTCAGTAATGAAATTCTTGAATATGGTAAATCAATATATTATGATCGGAAGAACAATGATATTATACTTTTAACAGAAGATTTGTTACTAAATAAATCCAGTATTTATCGTTTACCAATTGAGAACCCCTTAGGATATTCAAAAATATTTACTTTTACAAATACTACAAAAACTGTAGCAACTGTTGATCATAGTGGTAATTTATTCATCTATGAAGCTTATAATAATACTTTATATAAAATACCTGATGGTAGCAATGAGGTAGAAATTGTTACAACTTATTTCGCTAATTTTACAGGTATTTATGGCCCTAATTTTGTTGTGGAACCACCTTTATGTTACAGCTCAATTGAAAATGGTATTTTAATTGGTCGAAATGATGACTTAGAAATTTGGCTCTTAGATGAAGGTTTAAGAGTAACTTTTGCTATCAATAATCGGGGTATAGATAATTCAGCTATCTTTGAAACAATTAATAATGATTTAATTGTCACACAATCTACTCTGATTCTAAAATTCATTTATCAAGAACCCTTGAACACAACCTCTCCACCTCCTTCAAGCACAAATGATACAAATGTTTACTACTTGATACCTATTTTTGTTAACCTTACAATAATGTTAATTTTCCAAAAACAAAAACATAAAAACAAAAAATAAGATAGTGAAAATTAACAACTTTGGTTTTTTACTTGTTTAGTTTTTATTTAAAAATAAATCATTTAGTAAACCAAAAACACTTTAAACTTAATTATAATTAAAAATAACAAACTTCGTGTTAAACGAACGTTGAAATAAACAGGAGATACTTACAGTGAAGATTATAGCTAATCCCACAAGTAACGGTGGGAAGGCAAGAAAGAAATGGCCTATTTATGAAAAAGCTTTGAATGAAGCTAATATTGATTTTGAAATTGAATGGACCAATGAAATTGGTCATGGTATTCAACTTGCTAAAGAAGCTTCGAAAGATCATGATATTGTACTTTCTTATGGTGGCGATGGCACCATTAATGAAGTAGTATCAGGCATAGGACAAGCAGGTTTCAAGAGCATTTTTGGTATCATACCCTTTGGTCGAGGTAATGATAATGCTTACAATATTCGTCAAACTAAAAACATTGAAGACGTAATTGAAATGCTTCAGAATAAAGAATACCGTTTGATAGATGTTATCGAAATAAACAATGGTGAACGTTATAGCATGGGTATTGCAGGTGTAGGCATAGATGCTGATGTTTCAGAACAAGTTGTAAGCAAAAAAGTACAAATCTATAATTTAGCTCTTTTACGGTCAATTTTTAGATATCGTCCTCGACATATGAAGATTGATATTGATAATGGAACTATTGTTAAAGAATTAAAATCACTTACTACAATGGTCGGTAATGGCCAACGTATAGGCGGAGGAATGAAGGTTACACCCAATGCTGTTATGGATGACGGTTTATTAGATATAATGATAGTTGGAAATACAGGCTTTTTTGAAACCTTATCAACTTCTGCTAAATTAGGAAAAGGTACTCATCTTACGAATCCTAAAGTCGAAATTTTAAGAGGAAAAACAGTTACAATTAGCAACCTATCAAACAAGAAAGTCTATGGCCATGTCATGGGTGAATATCTTGGACCCTTACCACACACCTTTACTTGTCTACCTAAAAAACTAAAGATATTAAAAATGTCAGATATAGTATTGGAGCGTGAAGGTTGGTTAAACTGCAACGCTTTTTCTGATAATAATTATTTAAAATATCAATAAAGCCCTTTAATTAAGGGTCTTCTTCTTTTTTATCTAATTCTTTCAAAGAATGGATATAAAGTCCAATTGCAGTTCTAAGAGTTTTCCAATTTAAATGCTGAGGATCATCTGTCTCTTCATGCCAATTTGGTGGTTTCATTAGTTTTCCTTCATATGCTAATAAAGTTGATGATGGATAACCAGCTAATGCAAATCGACCTCCATCAGAAGCTCCCATCTTTAAATCAGGAGCAATTCTACAAGGGATAGCATTATCAATCCCGACTTCTTCAACAAATGATTGGTAACCTTTTTCTAAAGCATTACAAACTTCAACATCATGTGTAACTAAATGCATCAATTCCTTAGTTAAAATTGCTAGATGTGTTCCCGCACCTACAGATTCTGGTATAATCGCAATGCAATTATCAAGTAAGTCCATTTTTTTGTATTTTTTTATGAAATAATCAGAACCTCTTTCTCCACATTCTTCACTACCAAACGCACCAATCCATATTTCAGTATTCTTTAATCGATTTTGCTTCTGAGAAAAATATTTTCCAACTACTAACGCTACAGCAACACCTGATAAATTGTCATTCGCACCTAATACTGGTTTACCGCCACTAAAACCATGAACAGTGATTATTAGTACTGGAAGAAAAATAACAGATAACACTAGATGAATAATATCTATCCATGTTAAAGCGAAAATACTGAATGTTATAATATACTGTAGATTAATGACTTGTATTAATTTAACGATTGAAAGTAAAGTGATAATGATAGCATAAATAATTGAAGTAATAAAAAAAAGCATTGCTTTCTCACCGAACCTTGTAATTCTCATCTGAAAAGCACGATCCATATGGCCAGCAATGATGACCTTTTTCTTAACAGGCATATCACTGTGGTCACTTTTGGGTAGGATGCGAGCGGTAGCATTATGGCTAATTCCTTTCTTAGCAAATAAAGCAAACCAATATTTCATTTTCACTAAGGAAATAAACAATACAAATAATGCTAAAATTGGTAGTATCATTGAGATAAAAATCCAAAAATCTCTAAGAAAAAAGGTCAGAGAAGAAATAATAACCAAAATACTGAATATTAGTGCAATTCCACCTGGATAGAAAGTAGGATATAGTTTGTAAGTATCAAAATAAGTAAAATCAGCGAATTCTTTCATATTTTTCTCTAAATCATTTAAGGCTTCTTTTTCTTCATTAGTACCTGAAATTCTTGGTCCAAAAATGTCACAAATATGCTTAATATAATTAAATGCTTCATCTGTTAGCTCATTATATGCAGTTAATTTTTCTTCCAAATGAACCACACCAGTAATACTTATTTTTATTCTTTCAATTAATAAAAAACCTATCTAATCCAAAATTATTCCATCTAATGGCAATAATTAAAATCATAATTACTTTAGCAATTCCAGTAGTTTTATTTCAGTTAACTAAATATTATCAAAAGAGGGAACTAAAATGAAATTCATGCAAATTGGCGAATTTAAAGAGAATGTTATGGAAATACCAAGAGAAATACAACCAATAGAATGGGCTCAAAGAGAACCATTAAAGCGTTTAAATTTTCTACTAAAACTTGTAGAAAAATACTATCCTAAAAAATATGATAGTTATGTCAAAAATCTTTCTGAAAAATACAACAGCATGATAACAGAGGATTGGATGAAAAAAAGCAATCTTACTTTAAAGAAAATAATATCAAATTTATCACTTTTACAAAAACACCAAGAATTAGCAAAAGCCATTCTAAATTACTTCCTTAAATTACTCAATATTAAGGATGAAATTGATTGGTTTAATGATAAATACACTATTCCTAACAGAAATTACTTGCTCTCATTTTTACATCCGAGGTATTACAACCTACTAGTATTGATAGAGACACTTGGAAGAGAAAATGCCATTAAATTATATAAACGGTTTATTACAGAATTTTTCATTGAAGAACAAAAAGATCTTGAAAATAGAGTTGAAAGTGTAGAAGAGATCTATCAGAGAAGTATTAAGATGGTTAATAATCCTTCAGAATGGGTTATTGTTTTTGGTGTTATTGGTGATGGAAAATATGCTTACAAAAATCTTTGTTGTTCATGGATTGATGTATTAGAGGATTTACCTGATAAGGAAATCAAATACCTTATTTGTTGTTATGGTGATTATGAGCGTGTTAAAGTAAGTAATAAGCAATTTATTCTAACGATGGAACACACAATTGCACAAGGTGACCCATATTGTTCAAGAGTAATTCACGATACTCGAGTTGATTATAGCCTCATACATCCACCTAAAGAATTCTGGGATAATATGAAAGTAAATGATTGAGTTTTTATTAACCAAAATTCAATTATTTCTTTTTTACTTTCGTTTACCTCTCTAGTTTTTTCTTAAATTTTTAAAGAATCACCTCTAGAAATGGTGCACTGATATTTGTTAAAAAGCAAAGAGCTTAAGGTTGTTAGACATTCAGGTAAGTCTCTACCTTGGTTAGCAGAAGCAATAAAAACTACTGAAACCACCTCCAATGTTAGTGTTTCCGAAATAGAATCTAATGTTGGTTTAACAAGTAAATGTAGCATTTGTAAAGCTGGTAAAATGCTTTGTGGAAAGAAAAGTTGCCCATTACTTGCACGAATTCAATCTTATTTAAAGATAAAACCATTATATGATAAAGATGCTTTAGAAGGAGCTTCACCTCCCAGTGTTTTTGTTGGGCATTATGGTTATCCAGATGTATTTGTAGGTCCACTTGTTCCGCCAATTAAAGGTGATACTAGTTTACTTGATCTTCCAGAATCTTGGTTTGGTAAATCAATGGAAGAAATCATTGATATGCGATTTCAATTAGTAAGAGCAAAATCTCAAGTAAATGTTAAAAAAATCAAAGATGGAGGAAAAATACTTGAGCAAACTCAACTTCTTGGTCTAACAGAACGTTCTGTTGATGTCGATTTATCATTTGATTCCAAACCTAATCCTTCTTTTACTCTTAACGCTGATGTTCAACCTATGGGCCCTTCTGCAGTTATCAAGAATTTTAAACTTGAAGGAAATGTAAAAGTTGAAAAACAAATAGAGAAAGCTAATAACGATACTGATTTGAAATCAGCTGATGCTGTAATCAATTTATATAAAGACAATATTAGACTTTCAACTATTCAAAAGGCATTTTCTGTTGGTTCATTTGGTATTAAAAATCAAAGAAAATTAGTGCCTACCAGATGGAGCATAACTGCTGTTGATAGTTTATTATCCAAAGAATTTATGAAAGAAGTCAAGGAATTTCCTACAATAAATGAATTCCAAATTTTTGAGAGTAATTACCTTGATAATTGTTTTCAAATCATTATGTTACCTGAAAAATGGAAATACGAGTGTATAGAGGCTTGGTTTCCAGGCACTATTTGGAATCCTTTTGATCAAGATATCAAAATGTTTGGTGATTGGGAAGGATATCAAGGAAGAACAACATATGCCAGAATCGGTGGTTGTTATTATGCAGCTCGTTTAGCAGTAAATGATTATCTAAAGAAAGAGCGAAAACAGGCTGGTGTATGTATTTTAAGAGAAATCCGCCCTGGGTATATCATGCCTGTCGGAGTTTGGAATGTTAGAGAGAATGTTAAAAACGCATTAAAATCAAAACCATTGAAAGTTAATACTTTCAAAGAAGTTCTAGAACATGTAAAAGAGAAAATGAATATCAAACTTGATATTTGGAAGCAAAATAGCAGATTAATCACTGATACTTTACAACAAAAAAAAATCACTGATTATTTCAATATAGATTAATTGTTTATCACAAAAATATGGTTATTATTTATTTGCGAAGTTTTTTTTACCAGAAACATCATTATCAAATGTAATATTATCTTAAATCAGAGGCTTGTGTTTGAGCTATCAAGTTATCCCTAATGAACAACCAATTGAATCTATACAAACAATAGTAGAACAGAATAGATACAAAGGACAAGGACTATTTCGAAAGAAACCTATTGAGGAACTATCTTATCTAAAACTAGTGTTATGGCCTATACGACATTTTGAAATTAGTACTAGAAAATCCAACAAAACTTCTGATAATATTTTTGCTGTAAGAGATTTTATGTTGGGTTTATTTTCTATTCCTTATATTAATCAAATATTAAAAAATGAAGGTGGTAGAAATGCACTCAAAGTGATTTTTTCTCGAGAGAATCAAGCTCTTCTTTCTACTAGAACCAGCCTAAAAGGATCTTATCCTGCATTACCGTTTTATCAACCTATAGATGTTTATAATCAATTGTATAAAAGCTATGTTGATAATAAAATCGAATTAGAAAATCAACTCGACCAAGTAATAAAAGATATGGAACCTGTATTAGTTGAAGCTGATGAATATAAAAAGAAAGCTGATATTTTAAAAATGAAAATTGATACCTTCAAAGGTAATAAGAAATCTTCTATCTTTAAAGATATGAAATCCTCTTATTCTTCTAATTTGAAACTAGTAAAGCAATTAAGAAAACAAGCACAATCAGCAATCAAAAATCAAGAAAGGAAAGTTCAAAATTTCACTAAAAAATGGAATCGGGGTTTGAGACGTTTCTTAGGTTTAAATAAGAATTCAGAAATTGTTAAATTTGGCGATTTAGGAACTTTTTATCAGATGTATTGGGTTGCTCGTTTAGATAGTAGCTCTTCAACTCGTTATTTGGTATTAGATAAGGAAACTCGGCAAGTTCGCAAAATCCAAAATATGCTTAATTTTGATGATCGGTTACGTAATGAATTAGACTCAATTCTTCATTTTAAAAAATTCAGCAGCAGAATTAGTTGCTTTTATTGTGGCACACAATTAGAGAATAATACTCAAACTTGTCCTAATTGTTCGCAAAAAATCCAAAGATGTTCTGTGTGTAAATTACCAATATCTAAGGATGATCAAACAGCAAGTTGTCCAAAATGTAAATCAATTGCCCATTTAAGTCATTTACACGAATGGGTTAAAACACAAGGAAAATGCCCAACTTGTTTACAAGAAATAAAACTTAGAAATATAATCATGAATACTGACTTAATATCAGAATCTTAAAGAAATGATGTTTTTTATAATTTCAAATATTTTTTAGTTTAATTAGATAATAGATATCACTTTTCATTTTTATGTCGAAAGAATAACCCTTATATCTATCTAAAAGAAAGAAAAGAAAATAATTTTAGTTTTATCTTTTCAACAGGTGAAAAAAACAAAATGATAATTGGCTTATGTATAGGGGTTTTGGATGAAAAGGTTGGACCTACACCTATATATAGCTTACATTTAGATGACGAACTAAGCAAAAAATTAACCATGAAAATAATGCTAGGTGTAATGTCTTTTACATCAGATACAGATGAGAATAGCTCTAGAGGAGAATCTATTATTCCCTTTATAAAAGATAAAATCATTACTTTTGCATATATGTTCCCTATTAAGGATTCTAAAGCACGCGGTGGATTTAGATTTTGTTCATTAATTGCAGCATTTGATATCAAGGATAGAATACTCATCTATGAAAATGCTACACTACTTACTCGTATTCTAAAAAACATCAGTGAGTCTATTGAATTGAAACATATACAAACAGCAAATTTCCCAATGAGCATTTCTGAGAAATTCAACACCATACGATCTGAGATTTATGTAGAGAAACCTAAAGCCATTAGAGAAAAAACAGATATTACAATAACTTGTCCATTATGCAATGTAAAAAATACCATAGAATTACCATCTATTACAAAAGGCGTTAAATTCATTGAACATCAAATTTTTGCAAATGAAATTTGCAGTCATTCATTCACTGTTTATTTAGATTCAAAATTCAATATTCTTGGGTATAAAGATCCTCAAGTAGAAATCACTGAAATGAAAGATATGTTAGGTAAATTAAAGTCCCCATATGATTAGAAAAAGAGGTAAATAAAAAATGATGCGATGGTTTAGAAGAAAGAAAGAAGAAGATCAAATTGAATCAGCAAAACCTTCTTTCCCATTCAAAGAAGGTGAAATTCAATCTGTTAAAACGCCAGATGACATGAAACCATTGTTCATGGCAGCAGAAGATAAAGTTTCAAAATACTTTGAATCAATGGAATGGGACCCAGCTAATGGTAGAATATTAATTGGTGGTGAGCGATATCTTCTAGTTAGAGCAGCTTCTATGAGAATAAGCTTTCCTGAAGCATTAGCAGAACTAATGGAATTAGATGAGGGATTAAACAATCCCCATATAATAAATGTCATTTACCATTTAGCAAAAGCTCTTGGAACTGCTGACGCTCGAAAATTCCACTTTTCAATGGGATTAGATAACCCAATTGAAAAATTATCAGCTGGACCTGTACATTTTGCTTTTACAGGTTGGGCAAATGTAGATATAGATGCAAAGTCAAAACCAAGCCCCGATGAGAATTTCTTTTTAATGTACACTCACCCAAGATCTTTTGAAGCCGATTCCTTTATTTACATCCGTGGTCATAAGTCACCAATCCCCGTTTGTGTAATGAATGCTGGTTATTCTGCTGGTTGGTGTAGTGAAAGCTTTGGTGTCGATTTAGAAGCTAAAGAAATCTCTTGTAGAGCTAGAGGTGACAAAGAATGCCGCTTTGTTATGACTCACAAAGATAAACTTGAAGATAAAGTGAAAGAAGTCCTATCACAAATGGCTAAATAATTTTTTTTATTTAGTCATCTACTTTTTTTCCATCAAATATCATGAAATTAATTTATATTTAAAATTTTTATTTTTTTCATTATTACAGTTACTTTTTGATTTAAATCAAGCATATATAATATATAGATAATCAATATAGGTTTTATCCATGTTAATTATTTATGTTATATTCCTCGATTAGTTGTTCATAGGATTCATAACCTATTTTTCCAGCTAGTATTTGAAGTAAATGTTGGTATTTTTGAAATGGGTAGTTATTTTCCTTTGCAGTGCTATATTGTTCTATTAATATAGGTGCTACATCCTTGACATTTAAATCTATTAATGCATAAATACTAAAGAGCATTTTTAATACACTTGATTGATAAACTTCTAAACCACTAACATTAGTTAATTCCATTAAACCTTTAATGTCCTCTTTCTTTTTCAGAGCATTAACTCTTTTATAAGCATTATTTGCACGTATATATCGTATAAACAATCGACCTGAAAAGGGGCTTACAATAAAAGCTAATACTGCAAGTGAAATACCAATACCCCATAGTCCAAAATTGAGAATTAAAATGACTGAACCTGCAAGTGACCCAAAAGCTATGAAAAGACCAAAAATAAATAGAGCTAAATAAATACGAAACACTAACATATTTCGTTCTAAAACTGAATAATTACTACTTGTCATTTTTCCTTTTTCACACCCTATATTTACGAGGTAAGTTATTAGTAAAAATTGATATATTTTTTATAATATCTAGTGGTTGAAATTTCATTAAATTATCCGTTAATTGTTTATCTTCAAGCTGATCATCTGTTAATGGCACAGAGACACCATCAATAGTTTTACTATCAGCCATATGTAAAGCTCCAAGAGGGATTCGAGACAATTTACCTGATGGAGTTTGTGAAGGATCAATATTAATTGTATTATTATTACGTTCATGACTAGCTACAACTTTAAAATCAAGTTGCTCATCTATTCTTTTAGCCCATTTTTCAGTAAAACTATTTTCTGGATTTTTAGAAGAAAAACTAATATTTTCATTATAAAATGAATTTTTTACACTCTCTTCTAAAAAGAGATAAATATGAAACGATTTGCCAGTCCAGTAACAAAATGGTTTGTCAAAATTAACTAATTTTCTCAGTTTATTATCACTAGTTATTTCCTCAATTAATAATTGTGCTACTTTTTGAGCTTGTTTAGCTGAGATATTTTCTCCACGATCAATATCAAAAAATATTCGATCAATATCATTACCTTTCCCTTCACCATTTGTTGAATAAAATAATTCAATATATTTTCTTGGAACGAAATATGTCCAAATCAAACTTTCGTCAATAGTTAAATCATTTATAACCTCTGATTTTTCACTTTCAGATCTTAGTTTAATAAAGTCTAAAGTAACATTCATTGAAACATTATCTGCGAATAATGGTTTGTCTTTTGAAGCTCTTCTAATAAAATTAGGAATATTAGCTTTAGGTAACCATGTCTTTGTAGCTAATGTTTTTGTTTGCAAATATTTTTGTAATTTTTGACATATTATAGTATAATATAACAAACAATCTAATTGACCAAATGGTTTTAGAAGAACCTCAAGATTTTCCTCAGCATATTTTAAAAGATTCTCCTTCAATCAAATCACACCAGAAATTTTTAAAATATATTTTATCCTAATCCTAATTCTTCAGTTACAGCATTTGTCCACTGCTGGAATTTCAAACCATGTCTCATCGAGCCTAAGAATTTAATCTGCTTTCTCATATAAGCTGATGTAGCATTGACTTCACCAGTGAATATCCCTGCAGCAATTGATTTCTGCATAATGATGCTTACATCAGCTTCTGCTAATTTTCCTTCACCTGTAGTAAAGTGACCGTTTGTAATTTTTATCCAATAATTTGAACCATTTTCAATTGAAAATTGAAATTGTAATTTTATCTTACTAGATTTCTTCTGAATTTTTTCATTCGTATTACAGATTTCAACCATAACTTCTAAGTATAGTGGTATATCAGAAATGTTGAAAGAGCTATCTTTTATTTTTCTAATAATGATTTGCTTAATGTCATTTTCATTATCACTTTGCATATCCATTAGTTCGATGCCTTTAGCAGTATCGATATTCAAACCAAGGTTATATCCTTCCTCTATTGCCTCTTTTATTTTACGTGGTTTTTTACAATCTCCAATCTTGAATACTTTTGATATTTTTTCAATCAAGTCTTCTTCATAAATAAAATCTGTTTTTTTAGCTAAGGCAATTACAATATCATCAAAACCGATGGCTATCTCTTGATCTTCTCTTTTTCCTATAATCTCATTATTCTTTATTTCAGCTATTGTAAAATCTAATTCAGCATTGATGTTAGTGTGTTTTAGTGTTGTAGGAGCAACTTCTACACCAACTAATGCATATAAATCTGAACCCAATGCTTTTGATTCTTCTAAAATTGTTATTTCTTTATCTTTATCAGCTAAATAATCAGCTACATCTAAACCAATCATCCCACCACCTAAAATAGCAATTCGTTTTCCATCAGGGATTTTTCCTTTAAGCACATCTTTGTAAGAATAATAACCCTTTTCTACCAATCCCTTTATTTCTGGTAAAAGACATTCTGATCCAACTGTAATTACTGCAATATCAGGTTTAAAAGATTCCAAGGTTGATTCTGAAAATGTTGTTTCTAAATTAATTTTAACATTTAATTTGCTAAGTTCATTATCATAATAATTGATTAGATGTTTTATTTCGTTTTTCAAAGGTGAAGAACTTGCAGCATTCAACGATCCCCCAATTTTAGATGCCTTATCAATTAATTGTACATCATGCCCTCTAATTGCACACACTCTTGCAGTTTCTAATCCTGCTGGACCTGCACCTATTATCAAAATTTTTTTCTTTTCGGTTGTTTTTTGTATATCTTCATCTGTACCTAAAAAGTTGACATTTACAGCACAAGCTACTGGTTCTTCGATCATAATTTGATTTAAACAAGCGTTACATCCAATGCAATACCTAATATCTTTTAAATTATTCTCAGATATTTTTTGAGGGAAGAAAGGATCAGCAATTAATGCCCTGCCTACTGTAACCATATCTGATCGATTCTCTAACAAAATTTTCTCTGCTATTTCTGGAGTATTTATTCTTCCAACAACGCTTACAGGTGTTTTAACTAATTTCTCTTTGATTATTTTTGAAAACTCTGAATAAACACCTCGAGGTATACTCATATATGGCACTACTGGATAAAATGGTGAATCAAAAACCCCTGCTGTAATATTGAATATATCCACTATTTCTTCCTTCTCAATTTCACAAGCAATGGTAGCCATATCATCTATTTCTAATCCACCTTCAATATAATCACGACAATTTAACCTCATGATAATAATAAAATTAGTTCCACATTTCTTTCTTACAGCATGAAGCACTTCTTTAGCAAATCTTGTTCGATTTTCTAAACTACCACCGTATTCATCTGTTCGTTTATTAAAT
>JAEORJ010000277.1 GCA_016840945.1 Candidatus Gerdarchaeota archaeon | reverse complement strand
TCAGCTGGCAGCTGTTCATTCATTTTATCAATTTCTAATTTCCAAATCAAATCAATCATTTTATCTGACATTTTTAACACTATTACTATCTACAGCAAAAAAATTTATGGTTATTTCTATTTCAAATAGGTTTTATACATAAAAGTACTTTTTCTTTATAAAGTGACTATTATAAAATAAAGCATTAGCTTTTAAAAAAAAGTTGTGAAATACTATCATAAAAAGACTATTTGAATGGAAGTAACACGATATGACTGATGAATCTTTCGATCCTAAATTACCTAAAGGATTCCATTATTCAATAAAGAATGGAGAAATGGTTGTAAATTTCTTCTGTGATTGTTGTGCAGAAGAGATAAAAGTTTCTAAAAAACTTAAGGAATCAAATGAACAACAAAATAAATCCTTTAAAGATATCTTTACTGATTTGAAGAAAGATTTAGATGGTATGTTTCATCGTTGTGAAAAATGTGGCTTTTTGATCTGTCAGGATTGTTGGAATACTAAAGATGAAAGATGCTCAAAGTGCACCATTTGTGTTACAAATTAATCTGATTTTCTCTATTCTTTTCTTTTACATTAAATTAAAGTATAACTAATTCTATGAATTAATGGTTGATATTTATGGTTAAGTTATTTGATAGTTTTGTTTTAAAAAATCTTAAAATAAAAAATAGATTAATGCGATCAGCAACAACTTCTTATTGGTCAGATTCAGAAGGCATAATAACAGAACCCATTCTTGAATATTATCAAAAACTTGTAATGGGTGGGTATGGTTTTATTATTAAAGGTCATTCTTATGTTCTCGAGAGTGGAAAAGCTCATGTTGGGCAATCAGGATTGACTTCTGAAAAGCATATTTCTCAAATGAAAAAAATAACCAACTTGTCTCATAAAAATGAAATCCCTATAATAGCTCAATTAAATCACGCTGGCTACTCCAGTATTATAGAAAGAATTACTGCATCAAATTACACAACAAAAAATTGGTCTGCCCGTGAAGCTACATTAAACGAAATTCAGCTTATAGTTGAAGCTTTTGCTAATGCTGCTGAAATAGCAATTCAAGCGGGATTTGATGGTGTACAAATCCATGGTGCTCATGGTTATTTAATTAGTCAATTCCTCTCTGACAATGTGAATAAACGAACAGACAAATATGGTGGGTCATTGGAGAATCGTGCCCGATTACTGTTTGAAATATTTGATGCTATAAAAAATAGAATTGGCAACGCTCCAATACTTGCTATTAAGATGAACTGTGATGATTTCGCACCAGAAGGTGGTATTACCATAAAAGAATCTATACAAATAGCTCATTGGTTAGATGAGAAAGGAATAGATCTTATAGAGATATCGGGAGGAGGTCCAAAGCAAGATAGTGATATACGAAAACTTCGTGGAAAGCCATCAAAAGAAAAGCAATATTTTGAAGCTAATTTTGCTGGTCATGCTGAAAAGATTAGGTCAACAATCCCATCTGTTCCATTAGCATTGGTAGATGGTTTTAGATCTAGGGTTGCTATGGATGCTGCTCTTGCGGATAATTTAATCGATTTTATTTCACTTAGTAAACCTACAATTATAGAACCTGATTTTCCAAATAGATTGAAAGCTGGTCAAATGATGTCATCATGTATTAATTGTCGTAAATGTCTCTCTGAAGAACGCTTTGGAAAAATGATGTTATCTTGTGCTCAAATAAAATAAAAATTATTTTGGAATTAATTACTTATTTAATTCCAGTTATTTTTTCATATTAATTACTTCGCAGGTTATTGCGTTGAAAGCTTTAACCCATTTGGATTCTTCTTTTATTGTTCTAACACAAAATCCTAAACTGGTAAAAATCGCACTTGCTCCAATAGGAAAGAGTATCATTAATGCATCACTTCCCCAAGAGGGAACAACTAAATGATAGATAACTAATGTAAAAGAAGTTACTAGAGTACCTAACATTAATAATGAAGTTATTGAAAAACCAATAAATACTAATGGTTTCAAACAATTTAATCTTTCATTGATTTCAGGTTTATCTTTTTCTTCTTTAACCGGTAAAACTTCCAAATGAGAATCTAATTTCTCAATATAGTCATGAAGTAATTTAAAACGTCGATAAAAAACAAAAAAACTACCAATGAAAGTTAAACTAAAAACGAATAAACCTATACTTTTGTTTCTAATTGAAGGGACATCATCTGGCACCTTTATTTGTGCTAATTTATTTAATCTAAGTAAACATACTAGATTATAAACGGGAATCCATAAAGAAGCTGTAACTAAAATCAAAATGAGATGTATCTTAAAATTGATTGTTGGTATGATACTCTTTTCTGACAAGATAATGTTCCTCATTTAGCTTAATTAATAGTGTGAAGTATTTTTAACTACTAAAAAATCTTTCTCATAAAATGCCCTTAAGAATTAGTTAATAAATTAACTACAATATCTTATTTCCAATATCAATAGAAATAATAAATAACCTATCATATGTGTATAATAGTTGGTTAAAACATGAGCTCTACAAGTCGTATTCATTACAAAAAACGAAAAGCTAAACAACCTAGTTTAAAGAAATTAGCTGCAAATGAAAGAGCTCATAACAGAGTTTTTCTCCTTTTCGAAATTGGTTTTATCATCATTGCCATACCTTTATTGATAGCTGGTTTTGCATCTATCCCTATTTCGTTGTATTTTGCTATTGTTCAAGATTTTCGACTATGGCCATTTGTTATAATTGGAATTGCAGTAACATTAGCTCAAATTTTAGCAATACAATTTTTTGTTAGAAAATATTTCCTTACCCCATATAATTTAACTTTGGGTGAATATCTCAGGATGAGATATGATGAACGATTAGTGAAAAAAGATTCTGATAAAAATTATTCACTAAAAACATGGTATGATAATCTTGATGAGTTTATATTGCGTATTAAAAACGAACAAAAAGAACAAACTTTTAAGATGTATTCGAAACATATCGAAGAAGTTAAGCTTAGTAAATAAATAATTCTTACAAGAAACCTTTTCCAACATCATCAACTAATTTTGAACCTGCTTGTCGCCAGTCATCTGTTGCTTCTTCAAAAATCCTTTCAGCACGTTCATTTGCTTCTTTTACTAATCCATTAACATCTATTGAAACGAATTCTCTATTCAAAATAATCGCTTTTCCTTCTATGAATACATTATCCACTTCAAAACCTGTAATTGAATAAACAATATTTGGTATAAAATTTCTAAAAGGTTTTACCACACATGGTGTTAGATTTGGATAATTGTGCTTAACCATGATAATATCTGCTTGTTTGCCAGTTTCCAAAGAACCTATTTTATTGTCCAATTTCAAAACACTAGCTCCTCCTTTTGTTCCTAATTGTAAAACTTCCCAAGCAGGTAAAAGTGTTGGATTTTTGTTCATTGTTTTAGTTAAGAGACTAATACTCCTCATCTCACTAAACATATTATGCAAACCTGGACCTGGTGCTTGATCAGTGCCTAATCCTATATTCCCTCCAAGAGAAACAAAATGACCAACAGGAGGAATAATCCCATCAATCATACTGATTGAATTTGGACAACAAACCATTTTCACTCCTTTATTGACTAACAATTCACGTTCTTGTATAGTTGAATCATGACAGTGCGCAGCTAGAAGAGTTTCGTCAAGAAGATGATGCCTTTCCAAAGTTCTTATAGTAGAAGAATTCTCTCCAAACCTTCCTTTTATTTGAAGCCTTTCACGCTCACCTTGAGCTACATGCATATGTATTACTGATTCACTATTTTGTGCTTCATCTTTTACTATTTGTAGTAATTCTAATGAAATCATATCTAATGCTTGTGGACCATACATGCATGATACTAATTCATAATTCCTATATTTTGAGAATAATTGATTTGCTTGTTTTAGCGCCTTCTCCCCTTTTTCTCTATCAAATCCATATAAATCCGTTGGTTTTAAATGATCCCTTTTTGGGCTAACTTCATTTATCGTTTCAGTAGCAACTACTCGAGTATTAAAAGGTAAATAGACTTCATCAATTAATTTATCCACATTAGAAGCATACTCACAAAAAGTAGTTGTTCCTGTAGAAAGACCTTCTACAACACCTAATTTTGATCCAACAATAAAATCATCAGGTGTCATATGACGCGAAATAGGTCCAATTCCTTTATTCATCCATTCTATTTCTGGTAAATCTTGAGCTCCTCCTCTTAGAAGTGTTAATCCTGTATGAGTGTGTGCATTGACCAAACCAGGCATTGTTATATGATTTGACCCATCAATTATCTTATCAGCTAACTTGTAGGCAAAATGATTCATATCACCAACAAATGTGATTTTTCCATCTTCAAAACCTATTCCACCATTATTTATGATGCCTAAATTATCGCCTTTAAATGTTAGAAGCTTAGTATTGATAATAGCATAGTCCACTAAAACCAACTCTTATATAAAGAAATAAAATGATAATACTATTAAAATTTCCATTGTTAAAGGGAAACTCATTTAGTAATAATATTATCAGTCATAACATACCCTTTCTTTTGAGCAGCTAATGCAAAAATTTGTTTAAATGTTTCAATACGATATTTGTCCAAGTCTTGTTCCCATGGATTAATTAGAAAAACAACGAAAACCAATCCACGTAAAAATTTCTTCCAAGCACTTTTATCAGCTTCATCTTTTATTTCAACAGTTTTATCTTCATATTCAATGAAAATATCACAAGTGTTTATATCTAAACTTTTGTTTTCTGTGGTGTTGAAATATTCTTCAAGATCTTTAGCTACTTCTTCTATTGTTCCATAAAGTAAAAGTTTAGTAAAGAATAAAGTGAATTTCTCATTCTTTTGTAGTAATCCTAATAATATTGTAGCAATAGGTCCTGAAACTAATGCACCACCCCAAAAGCCCATGAAAATACCACCAAAAGGTCCACCTGGAAAATCATTAATATAAAACTCAATAAGAAATGCTATAGCTGATCCCGCTATAGATCCGAGAATTACTCCAATCCACCCACCAAAAGTTATTCTAAATACAATGTCTTTAACTTTGATGAAAAAATTAGCATAAGCTAAAGCTCCTGCTAAATATCCCGCAAAACCCCCACAAACACCACCATAAACTATTGGAAAAACATATTCACTATTCCAAAAGATCACTATAGTTATAATTAATGTAATGGCATAAGCTGGCAAATTAAAAATTCTGGAACCAAACATTCTTTCCTTTGGATTTTTCCTATAAGAATCTAAGAAAGAAATTCCACCTGCCGCTAATTCTAATAAAATTACTGTTAAAGAAATAACCCAATTTTTTATTGAGAATGATGGATCAACATTTCTATGGAGAATTAATAATGTTAGAATTACTCCATTTAACAACGTGAAGCTCATCATATCAATTAGAAAGGAGTAAAGTGACCAACGATAGGGTTTATTTAAGACTGTTAATGTCTCTTTAGAATTGGTAGTAGTATTCATTATAATCTCTCTTTATTTGAACAATCATTTTTTAAAACGTTTTCCATTAATATTTAAAGAATGAGAAAAAAACTTTTCTCATTTACTTATTAAACATTATAACCTAAATGGGATAATAGATGATGATATTCATCTACTGGCATAAGATTTGTTCCTGCTCGTTCAACTACTTCTGATAAAGCAGGATGTATGTGCATACCCATCATCAAAGGTGCAATGCTTAAATCTGGAGTGTACATCAGATTAATTATCTCTTGTATAAGGACAGATGCTTGGGGTCCAATAATATGTGCTCCTAGTATTTCCATAGATTCTCGATGTATTATTACTTTAACGAAGAAATCTTTTAGCTCCATAGCTAAACCTTTTGCAGTATTTTCGTACCTTTGAAAACCAATGAGTATTTTGTTCTTCCCAAATTTCTTAACTGCTTCTGTTTCAAGCATTCCAACACTTGCCACTTCAGGTTCAGTAAAAACTGCATGTGGAACTGCATGATAGTCAGCTTTCAAATTTTGTTTTTGAAAAGCATTATAGTATACTATTTTACTTTCATAATTTGCTACATGCTTGAAAAGATATTTGCCATTAGCATCACCAAAAGCCCAAATATTAGGTTTAGTTGTTTCCAATTGATCATTGACAATTATCCATCCTTCTTCATCTGTTTTAACACCACTTTTATTTGGATGAAGAATATCTGAATTTGAGCTTCGACCTACAGCTACAAGTATTTCATTAGCTTCTATGATTAGTTTTTCACGTGTTTCTCTATTTACAGCAATGATTTTCTTTTTGCCATCATTTGCTGCTGTAACTTCTTTTACTTCTGTATTTGTTAGTATCTCTATATCTTTTCCTAATTCTCGTTTAGCTAAATTAGAAACTTCAGGTTCTTCTTGAGGTAAAAATTGGGGGTTACGACCAATTATTGTTACTTTTGATCCCATCATTGAGAAGAAATATCCATATTCAGCTGCAATATATCCTCCACCAATAATGCAGATGGATTTAGGTAATTCCTTTAGTTGAAGGATACTATCACTAGTATAATATTTCACTTTATCCAATCCCGATATTAGGGGAATTTTTGGTTTTGAACCGGTACATAATAGAATCGTTTTTCCTTTAATATTCTCTTTACCCACAAGAAGTGTATATGGCCCAATGAATTCAGCTTTTTCATGATAATAGTCTAATTCTGTGGCTTCTGATAATCCTTGCTTTATGTTATCCATATCGTGTCCTATTATTCCTCGCATTCTATCCATGATAAATTTGAAATCAACTTTTTTAATATCAGCATCTATCCCAAAGATATTTGCTCTTTTTATATCATGAATAAGTTCAGCTGGATATAATAGAATCTTGGTTGGAATACACCCTAAAGTAAGGCATATCCCTCCCGGTGCATCTTTATCTATAACTGCAATTTTATATTCAGGATGATTAGTAGCAATTGAACTTATAATGTTCATAGCAGAACCAGTACCAATAGCAATAATATCATATTCTTTCATTTTTCAAGTCTCAGATAACAATTCGTTTTGTAGCTCTTAAATATTAAGGATTACAAATTAATAAAAAATGAATTGTTTATCTAATTATCCTAATATTTTAGAATCTAGTAGCAGCAAAAAAATCTGCTAATTAAATGAAAGAAAATATTCTTACTTCTGAATCTTAAAGTAAGAATCTTTTTTCCACTTTTTTAGTCAAAATGAACCGCCCCATTAGCTCGCATCTGTTCTGCTGCTTTGGTGACTTCTTCCTCAAGATATGAAAGAACTTCTTCTCTCTTTTCTATATAGCTATCTTCTGTATAGTTGCGTGGTCGCTTTATTGGTACATCTATTACTGCTTTTATGTGCCCTGGTCGGGCACTCATGACATAGATTTTGTCCGCTAAATAAACAGCTTCAATTACTGAATGGGTGATAAAAACTACTGTTTTCCTATTTCCTCGTTCTGATTCTAATTCCCAAATTCTCATTAATTCTTGTTGCATTAATTTCCTTGTCTGAGCATCCAATGCACCAAAAGGTTCATC
>JAEORJ010000276.1 GCA_016840945.1 Candidatus Gerdarchaeota archaeon | reverse complement strand
GTTAAGAAGGGAATGCCTGCGAAAAATACTAAAACCATGAACAACCCAAAAATAAAGGTCATGCCATTTTCTCCCCCAAAGAATCCCGAAAAGTCAACTGTGGCTAAAAAACCTATTAAGGTAATTATTGCTGAAAGCCCTGCTATTCCCTTTATTAATGACTGTGCCCAGACACTAATGGGTTCAATATCTGAAGGTTTTCTATATTTTTTCGATTGTTTGAAATACACAATGCCAGCATCATCAAGTAAGAAGTTGCCGGATATAAAAAATGAAAATACTATAAACGCAAGTATCATAGGAAAGATGCAACACAGCATATATCCATTCATAAACTGAAAAAATTCAGTTCCGCCAAAGATTGTAAATTCTTGAGGATATCCAAGTATCGGGGTTAAGGCATTGTAAGTATAAAAACCAATCGCTATTGAAAGAAGCAAGGGTAAAACTACTCGCTTAAGCTGAATTAAAGTTCCAATCTCTTTTCTATTCCCCATATCAAGAACGATAATATCTGTATTATAGCTTTTTGATAATTTAAAGAAAAATTTACGCAATCTAATAAAAAAGAAAGCAAAACTAGGTGCAAATCGATTATAAAGAGCTGCAGTTAATGGCAACATGCCATACCAAGTTATTATTACAACTAAAAATACATTTGTTATCATAGTCATATTATCGCCTGTTATGAGTGTATGATTAAAGATGTTTAATTGAAGCAAAAATAAAACAAAGGCTACAGACATAAGACCTATTGTAATACTGTTAACAATTATCGTGAGTTTGTGTTCTTTCAAACCTACTTTTTTATAACTTACTTTTCTACCTGTAATTGCAAATAAAATTAGACCAATACCTAACATCACAACCAAGGTAATAAATGTAGGAAAACCCCAAGAAATGTTTGAAGAACGCCATAATGCTGCTGGTTTTGCTGAGGAGAGTGTTAACAGCCTATCATCGCTTGAAAATGAAAAATCTTTTTTACTATCACCATCAATATCGGATATCGTTATATATTGTCTTCCACTGTATTCTATATTCAGAATCGCTAACTCTTTATTCTCCATGATATTGATAATTTTAATTCTCCGTACATTACTAGTGGAATAGGAAAATCGCAATCTTTCGGTAAGAATCAGCTCTTCTACATGGTCTCCATCTAAATCTTCATGCAAAACATAAGCGTTCTTTAATTCATCATCATCGTCATCAGACGAATCAAATATACTCCACACCAATGCTTCTGAAGTATCAGTAATGGAATATGCTGCTAACTGAATTTGCCGAGTTTTGTTATAATCATGGTATATACTACTCTTTACAAATACAATGGCTTCATTATCGGTTGTAGTTGTACCGATGTGATCAATCCAGTGATCAGTAAAATTACCTACTATCTGAAAATTCCTGATATTGGTTCCGTCAGCTCCACTTATAATTGAAACATTACCATCACCATTTACTGTTATTATTTCTGAAAATCCATCATCATTCAAATCCTCTACGATCGTATAGTCTCGAACATTAGAAATAGCAGTGTTGTTATAGATTTGTTGGAAAAAATTAGATGAATTCATATTATAAAGAAAAAGAGCTTCTTGATCCATGAATAACAAATGGTCCTCACCATTATAAGGAAATCGTTCAAGAGCAGGAAGATCACTTTCATAATTTATCCATCTTTGCGCAATGAAATTAGAATTGTATTGAGTACCATTTAAATAATAACTTGTTAAATTTAAAAAGTACTCGCTAGTCGTATTTACTTTAAGCTGACACTCTAAAAAAATGAATTCGGGACGATAATCATCTAAATCACTCAGAGAAACCATATCATGAACATATAGATTAGTATAACTATGAATTTCGTCAGTAGAATTTAATATGAAACTACCATTCAAACCATTAATAATAACATTTTGGTAGTCATATGGAAATACTTCTGGTATAAACTCATTAGCATTAAATGGGTGGGGAATCCACTCAGGTCCAACAGTCGCAATTTCTACTAAATATTCATTGAAACCATCAGAATTAATATCCATAATTTGAAAAATATTTTTAACAGGACTATTAATTATTTTTTCCCAGAGTTTCTTACCTGTTAAGGTATCTAAAGCATAAATTCCACCCTATTGAGGAGTATCAGATATTAATTCTTCTCCATTTTTAATATGCTTTCT
>JAEORJ010000275.1 GCA_016840945.1 Candidatus Gerdarchaeota archaeon | reverse complement strand
CTACCCCTTAAAATTTTTTGTAAATTTTTTCTTTGATAAAAATGTAGATCTTTAATAAAGTATAAATTATACCCAAAAGACCCGCAACAATAGAAACAACCGTTCCAATGGTTGCTAAACTTATTCCTGCAACCCCAATACTAATCATGGGAGAGAGGAAAAAATCAACTTCCTTCATCCGCTAAGAATTTTAATTACCATAAATAAAGATTAAAGTGAAAATTAACCTAGGCCACTTGGACCAGACATTGCTATATCGCGTGTTGCAACCGTATGAACCGTTGCGAAATCACTTGTATCACTACATTGTAAAGATATTGTACAAGTTACATTACCACCAGAATTACTATAAATATAATGATCATAAAAATCAGCAATTGTTTCTTCACCACTAAAACTTATATATCCTAAATTAGTTTTACTATAATCTTCCATTACATTATCTCCGGTGGTATATAAACGCCAGTAAAGACCACTAGGGCTATTATCTGTCCTTGTTATAGAAACACTTATTGATATTGCCTGTTGATATGTTCCTGTACCAGAGCAAATAAGACCTCCATTAAAATAAGGACTAACGGCTGAAAGTATAACTTCTCTCGCAGCAGCTTCAGTCATCGCTACCTGTGTATAAAGACCCGGTAATTCTTCATAATAATAATACGGTTTTATATAAAGAATGGTGTACTCACTTATGGTTTGACTAATAGCAAAAGAAGTATAAGAACCTGTCCCCATAGCTTTTCGCAAATGATTAAAAGAACCAGAGTTAAATCGGTACTCAAAATCTATCCTGTCTTTAGAAACCCAAGAATCCCAAGTTGCTGCAACCGGAGGACCTTCACCTCTTGCAAGTTTAAATGTATATGCAAAATTCGTAAACCTCTCAATATTAATAGAAGATGGAGGTTCTTCATACCAATACACAGGGGGTTTAGCTAAATGATTGTACCCTATGAAGTCTCCCAAGGCATACCCATTTGAATTACTTGTTAACCTATCATATTCACCATTCATATAATCAGAATTTGGGTCCCATTCAAGTGATTGAAAATAAGCCCACTTATTTATATTTATATGTTTAGCTAATAAAGATAAATTATACATAGCAGCACCAATTTTACTTTTTAGTGCGCTAATTGATATGTTACTACCATCATAATTACTACCACTACCAGTCATTGTTCCAAGGTTATTTGCATTATCAACAGTATAATCTTCAGGTATTGTTATTGCCTTCCCCATTATATTTTCTCCTTTCTTATTTTTCTCCTGATTTGTCTGGCTCTCTTCCTAGCCTTCTTTTCATGCTTTCGACTCCAATAATCAGAAGTAAAGTCTATCGGTTTCCCCATCCAACATTCCACCCCATTTTGGAGTGATAATTCACCCTTTTCATATTGCTCAATATGTGCGCATTCATGAATCAAGAAGTTATCAATATCCATCTTAAAGTCAGAAGTCATGAAAATATTATACTCCTTTTGTTGAAATGGATTCTTTAACAAAAAACCTTGTACTAAAAAATCATCAGAATTAAGCGATTTTTGACTATAAGGATAAATATTGACATCTACATCCAATAATTCATAAACTCTTAAAATTCGGGCTAAAATCGGCTCATATTCGGGCTTAAAACTAAATACTCTCATTACCTTTCATTAAACTGTTCCATAAGCTGTGACATCCCCAACCGCTGTTAAATTACCACTTTGATCTACCTTAGCTTTTTTAACACCACTTGAATTATAGAAAATCAAATTAGTCCCCTCGAAACCTATTTGCCACTGATTACTGATAAATATTTTTGAACCAAAATACCCATATTGAAAGGTATTTGTTGGTGAACCAATATCGTAGGTATTTGTTACAGAAGGTATTAAGTCACTATTATTATCAAATATATTAGTTAAATAGATAAAGTCTTCCGCTACGGGTGTTGCACTTGTATGACGGGCAACAGCTGTTCTTACATGGCCGATTGTGTCAAGCACTAAGGTTTTATAAGTATAATCATTATCAGTGTTGTGATAGTGTTTAACCATAAAACCATCTTTATCATTTGAAAAATGAACAAAGCCTGTATATGGATATGTACTATAACCGCCATTTGTGTTGTAAACAATACCCATTTTGGGTGGCTGATTAAAAGACCACGATCCCGTTACAGTTGCTGCTTCCGCTTTTCTTGGAAATGTTGTCGAATCATATCCATCCAATAAATTACTATCTGAAGCTTTCGCTGTAATCCCAAGATACTTATTCTCTAATAGCGTTCCACCATCATAAATATTATTAGCATAAACATTACTAAACGGCCAAGAAGCTGTTCCTAACGAAGAAGAACCACCAGAAGCATATGGCAAGATACCATTTGATGTTGTTCTTATCCAGTTTGAAGTAGAACCGGTTGGGTCTTGTAATCCATAATAACTATTGTACAAATTAGCCCTCATAAAAGCCGTAGAAGCCAAACCTCCCAACTTACTTGAGTTATCCACACTAGCTGACGAAATATCTGTTATTTGAGAGATAGTGTGAGTATGAGTAGATGGAGTAAATGTGGTTGGCTTATTGGTTAGGTTATTCCAATGCAATTGTGATTGACCACTTGTTTGCATGTTGGTTTTCGTATAAGCATCAGTAATACCATAACCAGAAATAGTTGTTGGTTTACTTGTTATTGCGCCAAAAGCATGACTATGACTACTTAAAGAATACGTTTCATTTACAAAACCCCATGAAGAGCCTGTCCACTTTGCATATCCTGTTGATTTAGTAATTAAACCCTCCTTATTGTCAAGAGCTGTTTCTAAATTTGCACAATCATAAGGATCACCTTCTATTTCAGAAAAACTGGTAATTCCCCCACCACCAGTCTGAGCATTAAGTGTACCATCAGCTTCAATAGTTAAATTATCTCCAACCTTAATTCCACCCAATGAAGAACTACTTGCAATGGGTAAAGAATCCCATATCGAAGCTGGTAATTGACCACTATCTCCATAAGCCATTATCTCTCCATCACCAGTAAAATTATATTTTGCCCGAATGTAAGGATTACCGCTATTTGGAACTAATTCAAACATATCAGAAAAATCCAATATGGCTAAATATGTTGTGTCGTGATTATGGTCTGACCTTGAAACGGTTGAGGCTGAACCCGTACCGGCAAAGTTCTTATTAAAGGCAGTATTTTTGGTGAATACTGGTTCGTAGGTTCCACTATGATTATGGTCTGACCTGCTTATGGTTGTTGCACTCCCTGTACCGGCAAAATTTTTGTTGAATGCAGTGTTTTTTGTAAACACGGGTTCATAAGTGCTGTCATGGTTATGGTCTGACCTACTTATAGTGGAAGCTGAACCTGTTCCTGCAAAGTTCTTATTAAATGCGGTATTTTTTGTGAATACCGGCTCATAAGTTCCACTATGATTATGGGTTGACAGAGAGTATGTTTCATTCACAAAAGACCATGCTGAACCTGTCCACTTTGCATATCCGGTAGACTTAGTTATTAAGTCTTCTTTGGCATTAAGAGAATTTAAAAGGTCTGTTTGGTCAGATAATGTTCCAGAAATACTACCCCATACACCACTACCTTCACCCCCTGCTTGGGCATTTAAAACCCCATTTTCATCAATTGTCAGGTTTGCACCAACCTTAATTCCACCCAACACTGTATCGGAGGCTATAGGCATTGAATCCCACCAATTAGATTCTATTTCACCGGTAAAAGCTAATACTTCGCCTTGTGCTAAAACATTTCCTTCGAAATAAACCCCCTTAGCTATAATATATACATCATTTTCAGCATCATATTCATATGGTAATCCTGAAGAGCCTCCTCCACCAGAACCACTTATCGAAAAACTTCCTGAAGAGCCTCCTCCAATAATTCTTTTATTTCGGCCATACTCTCTGGCTACTATTCTTTTCTTTACCGTGTATGCCATCTTAATCTGGATTTATTTCTTTCCACGTACCCCTAATTGACAAGTCTCTATAGTCAATTTCTCCACCAATAAAAATGAAGTTTTTATCTTCTAAATCAGGGAAGTTTATTAAACAATACTCATTAATATCTTCATATTTAAATGAGGCATTTATTTTAACCATTGGGTTTTGTCTATTAGCCATTAATGTTTGCATTAAAGCCTCCTCTGGCTTTTTTAATAAATCACTCTCTTTACTAAAATAATATTGGCTACCGTATTTTGTAGGAGAAAAAATACTATAATTAGAAGGATTACCGTACTCAGTCATTTTTATCATATAAGCACCCTTCTGTAAAGGAGAAATTTCATTAGATGTGCCCATAATTAAACTCAATTCTTGTCCAGAATCTTTGTACCCACCATCACCTTCTCCCACAAACTCAATCTTCCCATCTAAAGCTTCAGACTCAACATTTAATTCAAAATCTTTAAATAATATTGCTTCATGTAAAGGAGCTAAAGAACTTGTTCCTTCGGAAGTATAACTTAATGTTACTGTATTCCACCAAAAATGTCTTTCACAATAATAATAGCTTATTCCAAACTCTGCCTGAATTACCTCTCCTAATTTAACGTTTGTGGGAACAGGTATTTCCAGAAAACCAAATGAACTATCTATATCATCTTTCTCCACATAATCATAGTCACTAAACTTAGAGCTTGAATAATTAAATAAAGACACCCATCTATCCGAAACCCTTAATGAATCATAAGGAGAATTTTGTGTTGCGGTAGGAGATGATGTAAAAACCAAAGGAAATGTTGATGGTGTTGTTGTCCAATCCAAATCTATCCTATTATGAATAGTTTGACCCTCTGGCGGTGAATACCAAGAATTTAATATACCTCTTAAATAATAATCACCAATTTTTAAATAACCCCCACATTCAAATCCCCTTATTGTGTTAGTTTTATCTTTCTCTTTATAATAAGCATCAATGTCTTTCTGAATCATTGCAGACAATTTCAACTGCATTGAGGGGGGAATTTCTGTAAACCTTAATGGTGGTAATAAAACTTTTGTTTTTATAACAATATCGTTAGTATATTCTGCACCATTAAAGCTTGAATCGGGTATGTTGCCAATCTCCCCTAAAAGTCTGGTTGGAGTATTTATTACACCAACATAAACATCCTCATTTGAAGTCCCCTTATTTTCAACTTCTTCTTTATCAACAATTATTCTAGAAGGATAAGTGTCATCGACATTACTTGATAAAGTACCTGTAAATTCAAAGTCTGCATGGGCAGTATTATTATATTTATGCTCAGTATATTCATAATCACTAACCGCATTATGATCTATTACGGTATAATCATCTTCAAACTTATCATCTTTACTTAATTCGTTTGGAAGTACCTTTTCAACAGGATATGTATCAACAGAAATAACTTGATTATTTATTCCTGTTTCATATTCAAGGGATTGTCCTGTTCCAAACCAATGATTTTCCCCCACCAATAAGGATGGGTTAGATAATGATTGATTCGATAAAAAAACTTCATTAATTAGATCATAAACCCTATAGGTTTTCGAGGATGTTTGAGCTTTAGTGTTAACTGATTCAATATAAATATCTCTGCCAATTTTCCTAAGATTCAATCTATACAATAATAAAGCACTCTCTAAAACTGTTCTACAAGTTTCCCTTTCACTATCTTCATTAATGTAATTACTAGCACTAATTAGCGTGTAATTTAATATATCATCCTCAATAGGCGTTTCAGCAGGGTTTCTTAAAATTATATCACAATTATAGTAAATATAACGTAAATCCAATTCTGTTCTACCAAGACAGTATTTTATAATATCAAATGGAGTTACCGTATGTTCATTAGGCAAATCATCATAAAAATAAAGTCTGTCCAAAATAGCTAAACCATTATTGGCCGACATTTCAAATTCAATCCCTAGAGAACTACCATCACTACTATAATCTTCAACATAAACCTCTGTATTAAGATACCCATTCCAATTTACAACACCATCAATTGTGTGTGTTACAGTGTGTCTCTTAATATCATTTGTGAAAAAATTTCGCATGAAATTCTCAGAACCCCTATATAAAAAAGATAGTTTCGCTCCATTTCCAACTACAGGCTTATCTATCAAATCTCTTTCTGGAAACTCGACACAAAAAGGGGTGGCTCCTGCCACCACCTCTATTGGATTTCCGCTATAAGTATTATCATCAATTTCAACTCTGTTTAATTGATTCAGACGATCTCCCCATTCGTAAAAAATTCTAACAGCCATTATTTTATTCTCTTGTTTTTCTTTGAATAGTTCTCTAAAACACCCACAAGCTTATCTCCCCTGATTTCAAAATTCACAGAATTTCCTCCGACACCACCTTGATCAATAAGTTTAAATAAGTTTGTTTGTTGCGATTTACTTAAAATCATTTCTCCTGAGTTCAAACCAGCTAAAATCTTATCTCCTGTGAAACTTGTTCCTCCAATAATACCACCAGTAGCAAACTTGGGTATCATCTGAGAAAATAATGCTTGAGCTGTTGCACCGGCTAGTGGGGCAGCAATTAAACCAATAGGCCAAGGGGCTTCCGCTAAAGCATGTGAAACGGCACCAGCTACACCTTGGGCTATCAACCCCCCAATAACCCTTCTTAATGAATTACCTATATTTTGAGCAAACTCTTCAAAAGACTCAGCTGAATCTACCGTCATGGACATCAATTCCTCACCAAATGAAGCTATCGCGTTTCTTGTTAATTGAGAGCGATCATTCATTTTAAGTAATTCAGCATTTAATTGAGCTAGTCTATCAAGTTCTTCGTGGGGGATAAAGCTAATTTCTGGAAGTTTTAATTCTTTGATTGTTTTAGCTAATTTATTAGCTTCAACCCTAGAATCAAAAAGTATCTTATAAAAGCCATTCCCTTCTTCATATGTTGGGAAATATTTAGAAATTTCTTTTATATAATCAACTTCTTTTTTTAAAAATTCAGCTGAGTCTTTATTGTATTTAAGCCAAAATTCAGAATCTTTAATAAGTTCTGTTATTTGACTTATTTGTTTACCTATAGCTTCTTGTTCTTGCTTTAAAAGATTAGCTTCTTCATCCATCTCTTTTAAAGAGATTTGAGCTAAAGCCTCAGATTCACTTTCAGATTTTACTTTTAAATTTAGTTCTTTATTTATTCTTCCTAATAAACCATATAAATTTTGTAAACCACTAGCTGCTCTTTTTGCCCTATCACTTTTAGAATCTCCAAATCCTTCAACAATCTTTTTTTGTTTTTCAATTTCAATTTCAGCAAGTGTAGAAGCTTCTTGTAATTCTTTTACAGAAGATCCACCTATATTTTTATTAACCTTTAAGAGTTTATCTAAATTATCAAGAGATTCATCACTACCTCTGGATATTTTTTTCATTGCTTCATCAGCAAGATTCAGGTTGTTAACCATCAAAGCTAAAGAACCAATAATCAACATTAATGGGCCATATGAGGCCGACATTAACTTAAAAAAGTGTGTAGCACTTTTTGTTGCAGCTGCAAAACTAAATGAGACACCTGATTTACCTAAAATAGATAACGAAACTGCATTAAAAGCAGCTGCAACAGTTTTTAATTTAAACGTGAGTGCAACTAAAGCAACTGTAAGAAGTTTCATACTTCCAGATAGCTTTGTAAACCACTCTATAAGTCTTGCTGCACCCTTAATAATTGTTTCAATCCAACCAGCCAATCCTTCTTCATAACCTAACTTTATGAAGAATTCATCCAATTTTGATATGAAGATTTTGATTGCTTTATCAATCCCCCCAATACCCTCTTCGGACATTTCTTTAGCTGCACCATTATAATCTTTTAGCTTTTCAGCCATCAGATCTATTTCTTCGGCAGACATGTTTGCAAAAACACCCGCTGTTTTAACGTGCAAACCAAAAATCTTTGCCATTTGGGTTGCATTGATACCAGCCTCTTTTAATCGTTTCATCGTTCCGATGAAACCCTCTTCTCTTATTGAGGTCTCAGAAATATCAATCCCTAATTCTTGTAGGGATTTTGCAACCATTTTCGGCTCCTTTAATAAACGTGTTAGTACACCTGCATATGCGACACCGGCCTCAGCAGCCTTAACCCCCTTATTGGCAAATAAAGCCATTGCCTGAGCTACTTCCTGAGCCGATATACCCAATTGTGTCGCTAATGGGGCTGCCTTATTCATAGCTTCATACAATTCAATCAAATTGGTATTTGAAATCCTTGTTGTATGAGCCATCAGGTCAACAATATCTTCAAGGTCTTCAACTTTTAAATTAAATCCCCCTAAAATATTGGTTACCATATCAGCAGAAGTACCCATATCAACCATACTGGCACCAGCTAGATTCATTGTTGCTGGTAAGGCTGTTATAGATTGACTGGCACTCAAACCAGCCATTGATAAATATTGTAAACTGCTTGCTGCCTCAGTTGCAGAAAAACGAGTTGTTGCACCCATCTCTCTTGCAACCTCTGTCATTTTTTTAAATTCTTCAGGTGTTGCTCTGGATATAACCTTAACCCTAGCCATACTGGTTTGAAACTCCTTCAAAACGGTAATTGCCCTAGTTATTGCTCCGACACCAGTTACACCAATCGCGGTAAACTTTAATCCCCTAAGAACATCATTGGTACTTTTTAACATCCTTTGGAAGCCGGTCAACTTACCCCTAGCTTGAGTTAAGCCTTTCGAAAAAGACTTGGTTTCCAAACCTAGCCAAGCTCTTATGTTAAATCCTCTTGCCATAATTATTTTATGTTATATTTCTTCTTTAACCGCTCCCTATCTGTTTCTGAAAGTTTCGGAAGTTCTTTTTGTGTTTCTTTATCCCAATTGAACCGCATAATTTTTAAAGGATCTATTGGCTTTGTTGATTGTGATGAATATATGGCATGAATGACAGATCTTGTTATCTCCCATTTTTCTTTATATGTCTTATAATAAGCTTCAGATAAAGCAGATACCTCAAAGGGTTGCATCTCATCTAGGAAGTAATCAGGTGAAACTCCACAATCAAAAACTACAAATCCATACAATGAACTCAAACTCACCGGTTCTTCTTCCTGGTCTGAGTTATCTACTTTTTTTCAGATTGGAATACCTCACTTAAACCTAATTCATTTAATGTGTTTGGGTTTTCTTCAATTATGTCTAAAAAATCATCCCATGAGTATTCAAAATCCTTATTACACGCACTTAAAAGACAATAGATATACAAAATATTATCCTTTAAACTTTCATTGGCTTTATTAACACTCTTCCCAGCCAATTCCTCAAATAAAAACATAGCCCGATAAGAATGTTGTTTTACCTTAAAAACTTTCCCATTAAACTTTACACTTATTTCTTTTTTCATAACGCTCTGATTTAAAATAAAAAAGCCTCCCTCGTTTGGGAGGAAGGCTTATCGAAAAATAATAATCATTAAGATATTGGAACTGAAATTGAATCATTTGCTCCATCAACAGTAACAGTACCGCGACCAATAGCACTAGACTCATCAAAAGCTGTGATATGGTAAGTACCGTCCATTAAATAAATGTCTAATGCACCACCACCGGAATAAGCGAAACAACGATTCAACTCTTCTACTACAATATGTGTTGCCCCCGTAGCTGTAACAGCTATAGCCCACAATTCTCTACCTAAGATAGCAAGAGGACCGCGACCTTGGAAGTTAACACTAAATGAAGCGTTATCTGAATCACCGGCAGTCTTGTTAATGCTAGTGATAACAGCTTGTCCTTCTTGAACAAAAGTATCAGATCCTTCCTCATATGTAGAAGAAATAGTTACCAGTGTTTTACTGACGAACAAATCCCACAAGTCTACATATCGAACATAAGAATCATCAATCAAATTGAATAAAGAATCAGTAGATCCACTCCATGAAAACCTTCCATACTCTGCACCGGTCCAAACACCAGAACCTTTGAATGATGTTTCCCTCACCGCATTTGATACCTCAATTTGGTGTGAAGTGGCACAACCAATCACATTCCCATCTACTTTCAGGAGTATGTCACCTCCATCAATTACTTTATCGGTAAAAGCCATTTTGTTTTATTATTTAAATGAAAAAATTAATCTTTGGTAAAAAGCATTTTCTGAATACCCCTCATCTGCATCAATAAGTCTAACCCTATCAACTTTAACTCCACCAATTTCCCCTTTTGAAAACTCCATTGCCTGTCTAACATATTCTGCCAACTCAATAGAATCGTGATATTCAGGTGTCCAGCAATCAATGGTGACACTGGCTGTATCCTGAGATGGGGCTGCTGAAGTTTTAGTGTAAAAGGGTTCTAAGGAAGACCTCTTGATAATTATAAGAGGATATTTAATAGGATTATCGCCATCTCCATCAGGTGCAAGAATTGGAAAAACCCTATTTTCAACAATGCTTGATACATCTTCGTCATTGATAAGTTTATCATAGACATATAATAATATTTTAATCATGTTCCAGGTGTCTTAATCTTATCGTAAAGAACTTTTAGACCATTAACATATTTGGATTCAATAACACCCAATTCAGCCTTAATAGCCTTATCTGCAAAACCTAGTTTAAAAGAAGGATTCAT
>JAEORJ010000274.1 GCA_016840945.1 Candidatus Gerdarchaeota archaeon | reverse complement strand
GCATTTTACTTTTTAGCGCTTATAAAGAGCCGTTGGGTTATAAGTTCAAATTCTTTAGATTGACTTAATTTCAAATAGGTTTGTAAAAAATCTTCTTTAAACAATTCTTTTGCGGTATCAGGTAAAATATTAAGAAAAGGAACTAATGTAGAAGTAGTAAAATAATTTGATAATTCATCTTCACTTTTGAAGACCATACGATGTTCATAAGGGTCGATCTGAATATCGATGAATCCAATATTTTCCAATAAATTATTTGTTTCTTCAATCGTGAGAAATCTCCATGGGTTCTTAAAAGCTTTTAGATAATGCTTATACTTATTGTTTTGGAGAATAGAGTAAACTGTTTTAACCATAAGATTCATATCTTTTAATCCTGTTTGTATCATTATACACCCATTCCTTCTTAACGCTTTGAATATTAGATTATACATAGCTTCAAGATTTGTAATCCAATGCATTGCAGAATTTGAGAAAACAATGTCAAATTTTTCTATAAAATCAATATCTAAAGCATTCATATTAATAATTTCAACATTAGTAACATTTTGTTTTAATAGGTTTAGTTTTGCTTGTTCTGTCATTTCTTTTGACATCTCTACTGCTACTATTTTGCCGTTAGGAATTAATTTCGCAAGTTCAATAGTTGTCAATGCATTTCCGCAACCAATCTCTAAAATTGTATCCTCATTGCGGGGATTCAAACGTTCTATTGCCATTAAACCTAATTGGAATTGTAATGCTGAACTTTTTTGATAAAGATCAGCGTTCCACTTTAAGCTATTCTCATTCATCAGATGCTAGATATATTATAGACGAAAATTTAATCTTTGATAATACCTCAAATGCTTTAAATTGTTCAAACTAATAGAAGATAAATGACTTTGAATGTCTTAAAATAACTTGATGGAACGGCAAATTTAGCGTCGGAGTTCAATGAAAATTCCATTGAAAAAACAATTAAAGGTGATTTGACTAGTTTAATGTAAGATAAATTCTATGTTAGGAATTTAAAAAAAATGCGAAAAGAAAAAGATTTACCTGATAACAAAAGCTCAGATTCAGAACCAAAAAGTAGTATTGCTAAATTAAAATCGATGAATAATTCTGATGAGATTAGAAAATATTTAATAGAAAATAGAAGTTATATACTTGGTCAAATAGATTTAGGAGGTAATAATGGATGTGGTAGTGAAACAGTAAGACAACTCAATTCTCTTTTTAATTTTGTATTCAAATATTTAGAATATGAAGACATATTTCATTATTTAAGAGCTATATCTCTTGGGGTTTATATTGACGATGGTCTCGATGAAGGCTTTCAAATTGGGTTCTACAGAGACACTTGCAATCTTATTTTGAATTACTTTCACACAGATGTTGCTAAAAGATACTTAGATGAACAGATTTACTGGTTATTCCCTTACTTTTTGGAGATCAATGATAGAGACGAAGAACTTCGTAATGTTTTATTGTCAATAAAAGATGCTTGGTTGCCCTTGTGTAGACTTTTAGATAGGGATGACTTGAAGTCATTAAAAAGAATATTTGGAACCACCTTCTCTAAGGAGTGGTACTAATTGAATCAATAATAGAAATTGTTTTTTGACCTTAAATAATTGACTTTGAAAGTTTTGAAATTTTTCTGTTAAAAAAAATTAATAACAACATTTTCTTTTTTGCTTAAATTCCATGATTTCATTGAAGATATTTATCCTAAATGATTTAAGTACATACCACACTCCTAGAATAATCCCCAGATGAGCGGATACGCAATATCCGGCATAAGCAAAACTAAATATCGTTTGGTATAAGTCAAAGATATTAGGATTTTGACGACTTATATAATAAAAGTAATGCTGTGTTGCTACAGCAATACGATTGCCTATATTTGATATTGAAACCTCATTAATCATTCCACTAACTTTAATTGACCAATAGGGTGAATTAGTATCCTTGATTAGACAATATATTTTATTATTCACATCATCGTAAAAAAGATCACCACCCGCAATAAAATTACCGTCTGAAGATATGGCTAGGTGGGATGAATCAGAATTTAAAGCATATCTCCATAAATAGGCTGTATTATAAATATTGAATAAATAACACCCATCTGCACATCCTGCTGCGATAGTTGAACCATCTTTAGAGATTGAAAGTGATCGTATTGTAGTACTTGTTTCATAAGTC
>JAEORJ010000273.1 GCA_016840945.1 Candidatus Gerdarchaeota archaeon | reverse complement strand
TGATTTAAATGATGATGGCGATTTAGAAATAGTAATAGGAACAGCTACAGCAACAGATATTATCTGTTTGAATGCTACAGGTGATTTAGAATGGTCCTACAACACGGGTGGACGTATAGATGGTTCACCATCGATAGGTGATTTAGATGATGATGGTGATTTGGAAATAATCATTCCAAGTTTTGATAATAAACTCTATTGTTTAGATCACAATGGTAATTATGTATGGGATTATACTTCAGTAAATGATATCTTCACCACACCAATTCTAGGTGATTTAAATGGTAATGGTTTTCAAGAGATTATTTTTGGTGTTCTTGATCCAACAAATGGTAGATTAATTTGCTTGAATAAAGATGGTACCTTGATTTGGTCATTACTACTTCCTGAAGAACAATATAGTTCAGTTGCTTTGTGGGATTTAGACAATAATGGGCATTTGGAAGCAGTTTTTGGTAATGATAAAATCTATTGTTATGAAATATATGATTCAACAGAAAATGGTGATTGTATTTGGCCAATGTTTAGAGGATCAATATTCAGTAAAGGTTCCATGGATAGTGATTGTGATTATATAGATGATATAACAGAAGAAAATTACTACAATACCAGACCTGATCTAGCTGATACAGATGGAGAAGGCTATGACGATTGGGAAGAAATTTACTATATTGGAACTAATCCTAATAATGATGATTCTGATGGTGATAATTTCGACGACTGGGAGGAATTACATGCAGGAATTGATTCGTATATAACCGATCCTCTTGATTCAGACAGTGATGATGATGGGTTGAGTGATTATTTAGAATATATTTACAACACAAATCCCCATGTTACCGATACCGATAGCGATACTCTCTCAGATGGAATAGAAGTCAATACCTACGGAACAAATCCCGCATTAGCAGACTCTGATGGTGATGGATTTGATGATTGGCAGGAATTAAATAGTGGTCTTGATGGTTATATTACCAATCCTTTAGATTCTGATTCTGATGATGATACCCTCACAGATTATATAGAATATACTTATGGTACCGATCCAAATGACCCTGATTCTGATGATGACGGATTAAGCGATAGTGAAGAAATACTCATTTATTCAACTGACCCAAATGATGCCGATTCTGATGATGATGGCTTAGATGATGATGAAGAAATAATTGCGACTACAGATCCATATGATCCTGATACAGATGGAGACAGTTTATCAGATGGTGATGAAGTCCACACTTATCTAACCGATCCTACTGATCCCGATTCTGATGATGACGGACTAGATGATTGGGAAGAGCTCAATTCTGGTTTAGATGGTTATATAACTGATCCTTTGGATGCAGACATGGATGACGATGGTTTAACCGATGGTGAGGAATTTACTTATGGTACCGATCCAGATAATGTTGATTCCGATTCTGATAGTCTAAGTGATGCTGATGAAGTGAAAATTTATTCAACTGATCCAATGGATACTGACTCTGATGATGATACATTGGATGATTATGATGAGGTAATAACTTACAACACTGATCCCAATTCAGACGATTCCGATTCAGATGGGATAACTGATCCAGATGAACTATTTACTTATGGAACAAATCCTAATTTAGCAGATACTGATAATGATCTCTTAACTGATTATGAAGAAATATTTGTTTATGATTTGGATCCTCTTGATGCTGATGTAGATAACGACTTTTTACTAGACGGAGAAGAAATACTTGGCTATTATGCACCGACTAATCCTGGTGCTGATGGTTCAGGTTATGTTTATACAAATGTATCCAATGCAGATTCCGATGGTGATAATTTTACAGATAGTACTGAAATCTATTACAATACTGATCCTAATGATGAGAATAGTCATCCTGATTTACCTGTAATAACTCCTCCTCCTATTACAATAACTCCTCCACCGGTAACAATTACCCCACCACCTGAAACTATAATTTCAAATCATACTACAACAGTCACTTTTTCAAATGGTCCTGGTCTACCAATTGTTATAATTAGTTCCATAGTTGTTTTTACTGTGTTATCAGTTATGTTAAGTAGAAAGAAAAAGTAAGAAGCTATTGATTTAGCTTCTTTTTTTTATGTTATTGCTTTTCCACTAGATTTTTCTTTTTGAGTAGCTTTTTTCTTTTCTTTTTTGCTTTCTGTTGTATCGGTACTTGTTGTTATATGTTCTTCTACTTTAAAGATCAATTTTGATACAATTCTTATGAATTCAATAAAAGTTGCAAGTAAACAGAGAGAAAGGTAAGTATAAATCAAAAATATCGATATAGCTAAAGCATGATGATTTCCTATATTATTAAAAATAGTAGGATAAGCTAACACACAAAATCCAAGTATTAAACCAATAAACGATGGCACTGGTAGGAAAATTAATGGTACAAAAAGCATTCTTGTAGGATAACCAAGTTTTTGCATGCCATTAAATAAGAAACTGGTTTGAAACATTATTGCCGAGATAAAGATTATTACTACTAAATTTTTAGCAATAGTAATCCAACCGTATCCACTATCTGTTATATGTATTGGTAATGATATAGTAGTGAATATTACATAAACAACTAAGAAAATTATGCTAGTTATTCGTATCGATTTTAACATTTTATTATTCTGAGGTCCAACGTTATTTCTCAGTTCATCAAAACCAAGTAATAATAAAATAATGGCCGGTAAAATTATGCTAAGATTAACAATTTCAAAAAACCAAATCGTATAGGATTTTGTTGACGATGTATTGATATCATAGGTAAAAAATATGATTGACATTAAAATAGAAATTGGAGAATAAGCAATCATTATTATGCTACCAATTTTCATTAATTTTATTTGATTTCTAAATCGAGTATTATCCATCTCAAAAGAGTATTGAGTTCCCATTTATGCATCCCCAAAGAGCATTCTTACATATATCTACATAAGTAATTGTCATTAAATGGGTTTTACGATTATTTAAATGTTTAATAATGAAATTTTAGAGGTAAAATGAACTAGAATCAAACTTCATTTGTAACAATAATTGATTTTTCACTTTTGTGTTTGTAAATAATAAAAAGGAAGAGCAAAATCAAAATAATGATTAATA
>JAEORJ010000272.1 GCA_016840945.1 Candidatus Gerdarchaeota archaeon | reverse complement strand
TCAAAACGGGTTGCATCTTTACCTAGAATATTGTTAGCTGAAAGAATTAAGGATTTAAGGCTTTTTTCATCTAATTTACCTTCAAAAGTAATGGTGATTTTATTATCTTGTTCATCACTCATTTCAACCTTAACTTTTCTTTTGCTCAATGGTTTTATCTCCAATAGAAATATAGGTAAGTTACTATAAATTACATTTTATTATCCAGATAATATATAGGTAATATTTCTAAATTAATGTTTTTTATCATATTTGTTTTGATTTTTTCTTTTTTATCCTGTTTTAGATCATTATTTTTTTCTTAGACCCTATTATTTCTATTGGAATATTAATTTTTATTTTAAGATTCTTTTATTTAAATAACCAAAATATTAATATAATAGATTGAATCTTAAGTACCAAATTAGGGTTTTTTAATATATATAATATATCTAAGGGTTGATACGTAGACTAAAAATTATCTTTTCCATTGGAAGAAGAGGGGAGTTAGTAAAATTGGTATTTACAAATTTGTAAACACTTGTGAACAGGTGATCGCAAATATAAAATAGTTATAAAAATGATATATAAATTAGTATTTTTTTGGACAAAAAGTTAGTTTTATTTTTAAAAACCCCTTTATTTCTAGTGGAATCTCATTTTAAAGGTTTAAAATTGTCTATTCATTCACATATTCACAGAAAAGTTGTGAATTCACAAAATAAATGAATAAAATCCTTATTTTTTAAAAATAAGGTATTAGAATCCTTATTTATTCACAAAAACATTTAATTTTTACCTCTAATTCACAATTTTTAAGCTATATTTTGTGAACAAGATAACATTTAGATTTCTTTAATAAAAACATCACTTTTTATTGATTTATTTATAAATAAAAGATTTTTTTTTCATAAAAATACCTGTTTTTTTACAATCAAATATTAAATTAATTCACAAAATTAGCTGTATTTATTGTATAGTAGTGTATACTGTGTTCATATGTATACATTTTTTTTGTGAATACATGAAATCTTTATTTTTATCTTATTAGGGAAATATGTAGATAATAATACTCCTTATTTTTACTTTTACTCTTATGTTATTCATATTTAATGGAGGACTGTTAAGAGTTATGAGTTGGTTCACCAAAATCATTTCTCGAAAGAAGAAGAAAAACATTAGGCTTGCTTTCTATGGGGAAGTTAATGCCGGTAAAACTACATTAGCAAATCGTATAGCTAATGATCTTGGATATGATGATTTAGGTCCCGTTTCTGAAATTCCTCATGAAACTCGTAAGGTTGTTAAACTTGAAAATGCAAACCTTAGACGTGATGGTTATGAATTGAATTTCACATTAATGGATATGCCTGGAATAGCTTCTACTGTTGATTATCGTAATTTTGTTAAATATGGTCTTACAGAAGCTGAAGCTATTCAACGAGCTAAAGAGGCTACTAAAGGTATCCTCGAGGCTATTAAAATGATTGATCAGGTAGATGTAGCATTAGTTATTCTTGATTCTACAAAAACACCTTTTGAACAGGTTAATTTAACGATTATTGGTAATCTACAATTACAAAAAATTCCTATAATAATTATCGCTAATAAAATTGATTTACCAGATTCACGACCTGAATTAGTTCGACAAACATTTAGTGATCAAACTATTGTTTCTGTTTCTGCTAAAACAGGTGATAATATTGAAGCATTATATGATGCTATTATTACGAATTCATGAGGTGAGATAAATGAAGTACTATATTGATTTTATTACAAAAAACGTGACTAATAAACTTACCACCTTTGAAAAAATCAAAATGATTATTCGTTTAGTAAGACAAAATAGAGTTCTTATATTAGAAAATGGTTTAACACCTGAAGAAGAAGCAGAATTAATTAAACAAACCATGCTAGTAATCGATTTTGATAATTTCATCGGACTTGAATTCTTTAAATGGAATCGAGGATCACCGGAATCAAAGAAATTCTTCAAAAAAGCACCTATACCTAATGACTCTCAATATACAGTAGTTGCTCCTTCTGAGGCAGTACAAGTAATTGAGAACAGTGATGATCTTTTGTCAATTGAACTTGGGTCCTAATTTCTCTTCACCTTTTTTCCTTTTTTACCAAAGAATTCTAAAATATTAGCACTAATAGCTCTATTGGTTATTATGTCTAATTTATCTCGAGTAATTTTGCTTACTGGCACTCCAGGTGTTGGTAAAACTACAATAAGTAAATTACTTGAGAAAAGGGGATATGCTATTTTAAATTTAAATGATTTAATTCTTAAAAATGGTTTTTATTTTGGCTATGATCACTCTCGAGAGAGTGTTATTATTGATGAAGAATTTCTTAGCATTTATCTTTCAACTGAATTAGTACACTTGAGTACTTTATTAATTATTGAAGGTCATACCGCAGAAATTGTTCCAAAAGAGTTTATTAGACATGCATTTGTTCTTCGTTGTAATCCTCATATCTTACGTCTCCGTTTACAATCTTCTCGAGATTATCCTTCAAATAAAATAGAAGAGAATGTTCAAGCTGAAATTATGGATGAATGTCTTATTAGATTACAAGAATTTTTATCTCCAGAATTTATCACAGAACTTGATACAACCAATGAGTTACTTGAGAATTTGGTAAAAAAAATAGAACAAATAATTATTGGTTTAGATTAAAATTTGTTATAAAGAGTATATTGATATATTAAGATGGTATAATTCTATAATACTAGTTGGTGATATGTTTGTCACAGGGCAGTCGAAAATCTCAATCTGATTTAGTGTCTAAGAAAATTAGCCAACAATCAGTAAAAGGGAGAAGGAAGATTTTTTCAAAAGAAAATTTATTAAAAATAATTCTTCCATCATTGTTTTTGATTGCTCTAATAATGTCACCTGTTCTTTTTGAAGCCTTTAATGTTAGGCATGAACGTATAGATGATATAATTGACAAAGAATATGATGATGATTGGCCTTTTAGTGATGATCCAAATGATCCCACTCAAGATTTGGATCCAAGTTTAAATAATGATAGTTCAGATTTTATGGATGATTTTACAGATGGTATACCTGAAGAAACTCAAAATATGATTTTATATCGCGTATCACCTTATGATTCAGCTAATCAATATTATTGGCGTATGGAAGTATATGATACTTATTTAATGGATTCTTGGGAAAGGAATTTCACAAGACTTCCTTATACTGGGTATAGTAGTTCTACAGGAGATGGAGAATTTACCGTTACAACAATGGAAATGGTTTATCAAGGAAGTGAGCTTTCTCGATATTTTCCTGCTCCTTATCATTATATTAATTCTGAAAGAATAAGTGAAGATTATCAATTTATACCTTCAGGTGATGTTATTTCTACCAGTATGTACAGTGATATATATGGTACAAAAAGAATTTCCGGTGAATTTGCTCCAACAGTCTCAACTACAAACCTTACATATACAGTTGAATATACAAAACAAAACAATTCAGACATAAAAGCAAGTTCTGTAGGTTATAGTGCTTTATCTTCTTATCTATCATTACATCCAGAAGTAGCTTCTAGATATCTACAAATACCTACTGATTATTCTACGGAAGCCCCATTTACTACCTCTATTGCTTCCAGTTTATATGACAATTCAGTTACCATATATAACCAAGTTATGAAAAATATGATTTGGCTTTCAGGTTATTGTTTACCAGATATTGATATGTTTCTTGGTCAATCTACTGATAGTCCTGATCCTGGAGAAGATTATGTTGAATGGTTTTTAAATCGTCAGAGTGGTACTGCTGCACACTATGCAGCTTCTCTTGCTATTCTTTGTCGATTGCAAAATATTCCTTCAAGAATTGTTGTTGGTTTCTCCTATGGTGATAATGATGGTAGTGAATTTTTGATTCGTGCAATGGACTATCACTCTTGGGTTGAAATTTTTATTCCATTTAGTAGCTCAACTGGTTATTGGGTAGCTTTTGATCCTTTTCCATTAATTCCTGGTATAAGAGACAGTTATGGTAACAATGTTATAGGTGCAAGTCCTATTTTTTATTGCTCTAATGAGTTCTTCCTATCTCCACATATGCTACCGACAGCTCCTACCCCCTATATATTTGAACCTAATCCATTATCAAATGCATGGTATCAAGATCCTTATCCACCTAATGATTGGTATGGTCCTTATGTTAATCGTACTCAATCTTTTGATATTTTTGCTATCTTAGCTAGTGGTAGTCTAACTGATTTATTTGTCTATCTTTACTCAGGCATCACTGGTGATTTGGATTTTGTAGAAGGAGAAGAAATTAGCTTTTATGATACTACTTACGATATTTTATTAGGCTCAGCTATAACTGATTCAGGTGGTAATGCAACTATAAGCTATGCTTATCCTTTAGTAGCAAATAGTGGTCAGCACATAATCTCTGCTAGATGGCTTGGCATTGAAGTACCAACATATGACATTCAAGATATTACCATTAATTTTGATATAGTAGATTTAATGAGCTTGGAAGATTCAGGGGTATTACTAACAGGTATTATTAATATTACATCAGTTTACCCTGAGCAAATTGTTAATTTGTTTTCTAATCTTAATCAAAAATATATAATTTCTACACTACCCATTAATCCCTTAATTCATAATACTAAATTACTTCTAATAGTAATTATTCCAAAGAGATTTACCTAAAGTACTCTCTCTCTTCAGGACGAACTAATGTTTTTGCAGAAATTTCTCCTTTTTCATATTGATAACCACGAATTATTATTACTGGATATCCTTCATTTGCTTCTCCCATTACTAAACCAGCTGCAGAACATAATTGATCAGCATCTGAAGTTACTGAGCTTTTTAATTTATAACCAAATAAGTCATTTTTTTCTATATAATTTTTCAATGGGTTTATTCCTGAGCATCCTATTGCAACATTTATTGCTCCTAATCTAAATGGTCTATTATGGGTATCTGATATAATTACTGCAACATTCCTTTTTGTTCGTTTTTTGATTTCTATTCTTATCTTTTGAGCTGATATATCTGGATCTATAGGCAATAATGATACTGTATTTTCACCTGGAACATTTGATTTATCTATTCCACTGTTTGCACAAACAAAACCATGTTTTGTTTCTGTCACTAAAACACCGTTTCTATTTTTGCATATATTTTTTGATTCTCTTAATATTAATTCAACTAATTTGGGATCTTTATTACTTTGAGTAGCAATTTCATTAGCAAAAATAGTTGGCTCAATCTCATTTAGATTAATAATTCTCTTTTCGACTCTCGAGATAATACTTTGTGCAATTACTATTACATCATTTTCCTCTAGTGATTTGTTATTCTTCTCGAGTGTTTTCAATATTATCTCTGTTATATTATCATTTTCTTTGATAATTGGGAATTCTTTTAACGGGAAAATCTCAAGCATAACTAACAATCCTTTTTCTTTTAGATAAAAATAAAAAAGATGATCCTGTAAAAAACAGAATCAATTTTTATACAGTAATTTCTATACCTAATCTACGGACTAATTCTTTGTATCTATTTCGTACCGTAACTTCAGTTACTGTAGCAGTTTCAGCAATTTCTCTTTGAGTTCTTCGTTCTCCCTCTATTATACCAGCAATATATATTGATGCTGCAGCTAAACCGGTGGGATCTTTTCCTGCAGTCAATCCATTTTCTTTTGCCTGATCTATAATTTCAATTGCTCTCTGGGCTGTATGGCCAGATAATCTTAATTCCGCACTAAATCGAATAATATAGTCATTAGGATTTGCTAAAGGTATTCTGATTTGTAATTCTCTAATAATAAGTCTATAACATCTTCCTAATTCTTTCTTTGAGATTCGGCTGTTTTTTGCTATTTCATCTAAAGTTCTAGGAACTCTTCTGATTCTTGCAGCTGCATAAACTGCTGCGGCAATCATAGCTTCGATGCTTCTTCCTCTTATAAGATGTCTTTCAATAGCTTTTCGGTAAATTACTGCTGCTGTTTCTTTTACTGTTCTAGGAATACCAATTTGCGAGCTTAATCTATCTAATTCGCTCATTGCATAAGCTAAATTACGATCCATGGAAGAATGAACTCTAGTTCTTATTTGCCATTTTCTTAACCTGTAGATTTGTGCTCTTCTTCTTGGGGATAATTTTTTACCATAAACATCACGATCTTCCCATCCAATTTGTGTAGCTAACCCTTTATCATGAACAGCAAATGATGTAGGTGAACCAACTCTGCTTCGTTTATTTCGCTCTTCAGATGTAAAAGCTCTCCATTCTGGTCCTTCATCAATTATATGTTCATCTATAACTGCTCCACAATTTGTACAAATTCGTTCTCCTCTTGTAGCATCACTAATAATATCTGTTGAACCACATTCAGAACAAATTGCTTGAGCTTTTTCTTGAGATTCTTCTTCAGACATGCTTTTTTTGACAGCTCCTTTAATAGCTCTATTAAACCTTTTATAAGCGATAAAATCAAGTAGCATAACTTTAATTTTTATGAGAAGAGATTTTCAATATGAAGATTACCTCTTCGTACTGATAAAATGACCCCACATATTATTTATCGCTTCGGGAAAGATTTTTATATTGCTTCTAACATTTTTCCTTGAACTTAATATATAAATGTTTCGAAAAAATATTTATCTTAAAGTTCTTTTTTTAAAAAAATTAGTGTTTTTTAAGAGATAATATTAAAAAAAGAAATATTAAGACGCGTTGCGTCTTATATTTACATTTTACTTAAGTTTTGGATCGAGTGCGTCTCGTAAAGCGTCTCCCATGAGGTTAAAACCTAAAATGGTTATGAAGATCATTGTTGCAGGCCATGTTGGCATCCACCACCAAGTAAGTAAATTATCTCGATGGTACGCAAGATCGTCACCCCAGGAAACCGCTGTTGGATCACCTAGACCGAAGAAGGCAAGTGCTGCAATCGTCATTAAAGTATTAGCTATCCCTAATGTTGTAATTACTATTACTGGTGATAGTGAGTTTGGAATAACGTGTCTGAAGATAATTCTTCTATCATTTGCGCCAAGTGCTCGTTCAGCTTCTATAAATTCAGTGTTTTTCAGAGACAGAATCGTACTTCTAACAATTAGACTAGTTCCACCCCAACCAATAAGAGCAAAGATCAGTATAACGATCATATAGATACCTCCAGGAATGGAAGCTGCTACATCTCTGAAAATTGCTACTATGAAGATGAATAGGATGAAACCTGGCATAGCACTAATAATTTCATTGATTCTTTGAACGATATCATCAAAGATTCCGCCATAATACCCTGAAAATGACCCAATAATCATACCTAAGATACTTGTGGTCATTTGACCTATGAATCCAAGAACTAAGGAAAGGGTGGAACCAAAGAATGTTCTTGAGAGGATATCATATCCTCGACTATCTGTTCCAAACGGATATTGTGCACATGGTGCCATTGTTTGATCACCGGGGATGATATACCGTGGGTGAGCAATTAATCTTA
>JAEORJ010000028.1 GCA_016840945.1 Candidatus Gerdarchaeota archaeon | reverse complement strand
TAATGGCACTCTAAAGTGGAAGATTGAACTTGGTAACAATGTAAATGGTTCACCTGCAATAGCTGATCTAGACAATGATGATACATTGGAAATTATAATCGGATCATATGACAAAAATATCTACTGTTTTGATCATTTAGGAAATCAAGAGTGGAATTTTACTACTTCTGATTATGTTCAATATTCAGCTGCAATTGCAGATTTAGATGCAGATGATGAATTAGAAATAGTAATTAGTGCAAATACCCGTTTATACTGCTTAAATGCAACAGGATTTGATGAGTGGCATTATGATTTGGCAATGGGATTCACAGATACTATTGCTATAGCAGATTTGGATTTAGACGGAACAATGGAAGTTGTGGTTGGTTCTTATAATCAAAATATTTACTGTTTTAACCATTTAGGATTTATAGAATGGAATAGATATACAGCAAATGCTCAAGTAGGACAACCAGCGTTAGCAGACTTAGATGGCGATGGCTTTTTAGAAGTAATTATACCTGAATTTAATGGTTATTTAGTATGTGTAAGTTATAATAATACATTTTTGTGGTTGTACGATATTGGTGAAACACTCCATAAAGGAGTAGCAGTAGCAGATGTTAATAATGATAATTTATTAGAAATATTGGTGGGTGATGATTCGGGTCAAGTGACTTGTTTTGGATTATCAGGTGTAACTTCTTCAGGATTAGCACCATGGTATACTTATCAAGGTAATAATTATAGAACAGGGAGAATAGATGAAGATGGCGATTTATTAGATGAAATTGCAGAAACATTTTATGGTTCTGATATTCATGATACAGATTCTGATAACGATAATATAGATGATGGTTTCGAAACGTTTTATGGAACAAATCCAATGTCAATTGATACCGATAATGATACATTATCAGACTATGAAGAGATTACTCTCGGTGAAGATGGTTGGATAACCAACCCAAGGACTAATGACACCGATGGTGATTTGATAAGTGACAGTGATGAATCGTTATATAATACAAATCCTGCCGATAGCGATTCAGATGATGATGACTTAACAGATTTTCAAGAGATATTTATTTGGTATACTGATCCCTTGGATTGGGATACAGACGATGATGCTATTAGCGATGAAAGAGAAGTTAATTACTGGAACACCAATCCATTGAATAATGATACAGATGGCGATACATTTTCAGACGGCGAAGTAATAAGTGCTGGAACAGATCCATTAGATCCGTATAGTTTTCCAAATACCACTACTCTACCAACAACAATTAGTGTTTCAGTCTTTGGAGGAATTCTGTTAACGACTACTCTAACATTTTCATTTTTGATAGTAATTGTGTTCATCAAGAAACGATTTAGAGGATTGGGTTAAACCATTCCTTTAAATTATATTATTTTTTAATATAATCCTTTTTTTAAATTTCAATTTTATAGCAAATTAGGTTAATGTTTTAGAATAAACCTAATACTCCAATTTTTACAAAAAGAGTTGTCATTATAAATGCGACTAGTAATATACAACCAAAAATAGATAACCCCAAAGAATAGGTATTGAATTTATTTTTGCCATCTATTTTTCGAGCGCTTAATGATACAAGTAATCCTGGAATGCTCATAGTCATGAAAAGTATAGAACAACAACTTACTAATGATAGTATAAGAGCTAATTTAGAATCACTCTTTTCATTTTTATTTTGATCATCTAATCCAACATCATTAAATTCAATTTACATTATAGAATGTTTATCAACATCAACTAATTCACGCTGCCATTATTTGGTATCTTTATCTAAATTCTTTCAACGAACAGGAACAATATTATTGGTAAAAGTACGAATTATCCTTTCTAAAGATTCAAGGTATTCACTTTCTCCTAAAAATAAAGGATGAACGAATAGAAAATGTATGTTGTTACTATCATAAATAAAGTCCCTCATCAATAGGTTTTTTGATATGGAGTAAAAGTAAGAATCGATGAGATTAAATAAAAGACATAAAAATACAACCATTGATTGTTATAGTTAGAAAAGGTTACAATACCAAACCATGTGAAGAAAAATCATTCCAATAATAGCAAACGCTCGAGTAAGGTCAATCGTTAAAAATCGTTTTGATGGTTGTTTAGTTTCTATTTTCTGCTGAATATCAATATTCACACTAAACACCCAATAAATAACTATAAATAGAAATTGACAAGCTACAAATCTAATAAATTTAGCTCTCTTTTTTTACAAAAACTATAAATTCAATAGCTCTTTAAAATGAAATATTAAATTTGATTTTTCTAGATTACTAAAGGAGTTATGTTTTATGTCAAAAAGAAATGTTTTAATTATCTTAGTAATTACAATCATTCTTTCTCAAACATTAATTTTTCAATCTAGTTTAAGCGTTACTAATAAAAACCGCGATTCAGTTTCAATAAACCAATCATCTAATCAACCATTAAATGATTTGTTTACAATAAATGCTGCTCCCGGTACTGAAATACTAAAGACTAATGTTATTGAGAATGGAGGATTTGAAGAAGAGTCTCCAAATGGAGCACCTTACCAATATGGTGTTTGGGGTACAATTGATAGTGAAAGCAACCATTCATATCAAGATGAAGTCCATTCAGGAAATTATGGTGCTTATATGAGAGCAAAATCAACTACTCAATATAGTGCTACATTTTCTAGCAGTAGATATTTCCTGTATATCCCAGAATATTCTTATCTTGATGAAGATATTACCATGAATCTTTGGTATAATGCAAAAGCAAATCCTGATATTGCTATTGGTGGTGAAATTTACATACGATTAAGATTCAATACTAATCTTGGAAGTTATTATCTTATCTACTATATAACAAGACAGGCTAATCTACCTGGAAATACTACTAATTATGGATATATAGATGTTCGTGGTTCATTAGATAGTTGGACTAATTTAGTAAGAAATGTGACTGATGATTTTGAGGACGTTTTTCCAGCTCCTGATCTTTCACAATCATACTTAAGAAACTTTTATTGTTATATCAATTCACCAGTAAATCCAACAGGCGATGTGATTTTACTTTTCGATGATGTTAGCTTCCAAAATAGTACCGGTTTTGAATACTTTTATCAAAATGGTGATTTTGAAACTGGAGATTCTAGCTATTGGAGTGATAATTCAGTTGGTCCAGCTTCAGTATATCTAACAGATGATGATTTTACTGAAGGACAAAATGCTATGAATATGACAACTTATAGTCCTACAACAAATGGCTATTCATATATTTATTGTGATAGAGCTATCTATAGTAATTGGATGTCAGTACCAAAGGGATTATATGCATTTCAACCAGGTGATCTCATATTTAAATTCAATTGGAAATATTCAGATACACCAACACTTGGAACGCAAAGGTCATATATGTATTTCTATGCTGCAAATTCCACTTATGAAGTGTATTATTATTTCTTGCTTGGTGATTGTAATGATGACATTTTGTCATTCACAAATTCAACCTACGGAACTTACGCTGTACGATGGATTGCAGTTGAAGGATTCGGTAACAGAGATATTTGGACACCATTTACTCTTGATTATTATTCATTAATGGTTGAAACAGGACTTAATGATTTAATACCTTATTACTTTGGCTTTGAAATAGATAACTACTATGTTGCTAATAATGTGGTAAGATTGCTGGTTGATGATCTTCAAATAATAACTCATCCAGCTGGTGATCCTTCCTTTGAATGTAATTTTGCTTATACAACATCTGATCCAATTCTTTTGTGGGAGACACCTTATAATCATAATTTTGTAAATATTACAACTGATGCTCATTCTGGTAATTATGCTGCAAATATTTCATCATATGGAGGATACACTTATGCTAATTGTCTTAGATATACATATTTCCCAATTGGTCCAAATCAATATACTGATTTCTGGTGGAAATTAAACAAATTAACTGACACAGGTAATTTTGCTTATGCAGAGATAAATCTCAGAACGGATGAGTATAAAACAATCCACTATATTCTTGGAAATAATAGTCTAATTCCTTGGGCTAATAGTACAGATGATTGCTATTATATTGTCGAAGGAAATAATCAACTTGGAACTTGGAACAATATTTTCAGAAACTTACAAGTGGACTTCTATAATGCTTTTGGATTTGAAACATGCAATGTGACAAGAATAGAATTGGTTAGCTCAGCACAAGTATTGGAAGAAGTATCTTTAATTGTTGATGATCTTTACTTTGTGTCAGATGTTGAAGAACCAGTATTAAATAATCTGGTAAGAGATCCTGTTAATCCTGAATATGGGCAGACCGTAGATATAAGTGTAGACGTGACTGATAATATTTTGTTATCAACTGTTACTTGTTTCTATAAAATAGGCGCAGGTTCTTGGGGTACAATACCTTTAACCCAAATTGGTGATACATTCACTGGTACAATTCCTGCTGCTGATTATGGGGTAACTGTATCTTATTATTTTGTAGCTGTGGACTTTAATGGTCTTTCTTCAGGAATTGGTTCAGAAATTAATCCCCTAACTTATATTATCGGAGATTTCACAGATCCAGTATTAACAGTAGAAATTCCACCTGAATCACAAACGTTAAACGGAACTATTCTACTCAATATAACAAATGCTTATGATTTAGGAAGTGGTCTTGCTTCCTTTGATATCATAATCAATGGAACATCTGTTTATGATGAAATGATATTTCCAACCTTTTATGCTTGGAATACAGAAGACTATACTAATGGTGAATATCCAGTTGCTTTTAGATTGGAGGATAACGCTGGTAATATAATGGAAATGGCATTTGTCTATACTATATACAATCCACCAACAGGTTGGGAAGTTTTCGTTGCATTCATGATTCAATGGGGACCATACATCGGTGGTGGTGCTGGAGCACTACTCATTATCATACTTGTTCTTGTTATCGTTGTTAAAAGAAAGAGAAGATTAGCATAAACTAATCTATCCCTTTCATTTTTTTCTTCCTTAAATAGAAATACTAGCTTATACCGCCTAATGAAAAAAAGTGCAGTGTAAACTAAATGTTCATATTAAATACCAAATGCTCTACCATTGATAAAAATGGAAAAATCAGAACTATTGTCAATTGTAGAAAATGAATTTGCAATTCCAAAAGGAGTAGATTATCATGAGCTATTACCTGTATTAGAAAGCAATTTAGGTTCTACTGATACTGTTATTCGAGAAAATTCTATGGAAATTCTCTATAATTGGGCTGCAAAAGGAATGTTAACTGATTTAGAACTTATAGACTTAGGTCATCGTTTGGCTGCAAATTTATCTTATAAGCTTGGTGAGTCAGAAACAGATAGTGTATTTTTAAGGTCCTTTTCAGCTTTAGTTTTAAATGGCGTTTTACGAGCAGATCGAAATTTTATTGAGGGAAAAATAGAAGGTCGAAAATCTTTCTTAACTAGTGACTTAATAAATAACTGGTTGAATCTTGCCTTAGAGTATTTTATCAATGAACAAGATTTGCGTGGTTATGTCCCAATTAAGGAATGGGCTCATTCTCTTGCTCACTGTAGTGATCTTTTTTGTAGTTTTGCTCATCATCCAATTATTAGAAAAGAAGATCATTTAAGGATTTTAGATGTTATTGCTACCAAATTCCTCCAACCTGCGAATCATGTTTTTACAGCATCAGAAGAGGCACGTATTTGTAGAGTTATCGCTGCTATTCAAACGAGATGTTTGGTTTTACCTGAGGAGTACCAAAATTGGTTGAAAAAAATCATTACCCCCTATGCTGAGAAAACATGGTTTGAGGATGTTAATGAACCAGAGACTTTTAATCAAAAATTAAATGCTCGAGTGAATGCTCGTTTATTTCTCCAAAGATTATATGATATGTTACAATATAATGTTGAAGGAATTAGCAAAACACAAGAAGAGGTATACAATAACATCTTACAATATAGAGAATCATTAACCACTATGATTACTCAAGGATTTAAAAAAATGGGTAGCTCAAGTATATATAACCAATAAGAATATAGAAACTAAAGGCAACAAAAGATGGAAAATAATAAACCAATCAAAGTAAGAGCAAAAACGTATTTACTTTAATTTTTTCCTTTGAAATCTTATTAAATAATATACTAATGAAAAAGATGATACAAAAATGACTGGTAGAAGTAAAACACTGATAGTTTTTGTATAAGAGAAATCACAATAAGGATTATCTGTTTCGGGGCAATATGGTATAATAAAATATTTTATACCAGCTTCTGTTTCAGAAATAAAGAATTTATTACTGTAGATGTTAATATCAGTAATTTTTGACAAGCTTTCACTGCAATTGTAAACGAAAATTTCTTCTATTGATTCTTTATTTGTGACATTAACTACCCGAACATAATCAAAAGTATGATAAGTAGGATAATAATAAGAACAGATATATGCCACCTCTTCTTTAACAATCATTTTAGTATAATATTCACATAAATAAGATGCTACAAGACTAATATTCTTATCTGGCATGATTTCATAAATATATAGAGATTGATTATCTAAACCCAAATTTACATACAGGTAATTATTGGAAACAAAGAAAGAACCAGCGGAATCATAACCACCAAGATTCCATTTAAGGATTGGTGAAGATGGGGAAGAAACATCCCAAGCAACCATGCCATTACAAGCCCAATCTTTATGAGTTAACAGAACATAAAGTACTGAATCTATTATTTGGATGGGATCAAACCAATGACAACTTAATCCTATTTCACTAATAAGAATTGGATTAGTTGCATCTGAAACATCTAATATGCCTATTCCACCATCATTTACTACATAGAGAATTTTTTGTGATTCATCAAGAGCAAGAGAACCTGAGATTGCAAACAAAGTATAGATTTCTGTGAAATTATTGAAAAAGGAAATAAGAGTTGGATTAGCGGGATTTTGTATATCTATAATTTCAACACCTAAGCCATCATATAAAGGAAATTCTGTTTCTCTTTTTGTTAAGAAAATATAATTCTGGCAACCTAAAATAGCATTAATCGTTGTATTAGCTTGATATGTTCCTAGTAGTTTTGGTGAAGTAGGATTTTCTAGATTAATAATTTCTAAAGTATCATTAGCAGCAACAAGTACTAAATCATTCATGGGATAACAGATTCTCGGATAATAATTTGTATTGTAACTGTCATTATAATAACCTAGAAACTCATAACCATAGGTGCTAAAAATATCTTCTGAGTTGTGTATAGTAAAATAATTATCATCTCTAAAACAATCAGATGATTGCGATGAAATTGGTTTAAAGTAATAATTATGATTTATTATCACTAACATTAAAAGAAAAATTGTGTAAAAACTCAATCCATTTTGAAATTTAGATTTCAATCCCATATTAAATCCCCTAAAAGATATTACATCTACGAGATTTATAAAGATTATTTAAATGATGAGCTAATAAAAAGCAATTAATTTGAACGAATTTTAAACAAAAAATCATTTGATATATTAAAATAGTGGAAAGGAGCTAGTTCTCCTGTCACAGGAAAAGGGAGTTATTATTTTAAAATTAATAAAGTAAAAAAAATATTATTTATTTTATGAAAAAATAAATAATTTATAATGAGCGAGAACAAAATCTATCTTTTGTTAAAGTACTTCTAGCAAATCCAATGGAATACTTGATCTCTGGTAAATGATTATCATGAAATTGAAATTAATTGAATACCTGTGAGACTCAGAAAGTCATAACCAAATGTATTTATGTAAAAATCATGATCAACTAAATATGATCAGATAAAATTGTCCCAAAGTACACAAATCTTTTTTGTTACTAACTTTGCCAACTATGTAATAACCAATACGATAAAAGATCTAACAAAAATCTATATCCTGTCTTTCATAGTCACATGTAGTTTTGGTGTATTCAAATCTGCAAATCTCAAAAGCCTTTTTTGGATTGCTTATTTCTAGCATATAAATAACTGCTTTAGCTTCAATATGATGGTGCGTTGTGTGAGCATTTTTCTTTAAATTTCTTGTTAATTTTCTTAGTTTTATGCTCTTCTTTCTATCTAGCTATAAATTCCTTTTATGATCCAACATTTTCACACATCATATATAACCCCAAAAAAGATGCCATTAGGATATATTTTTGATATTTCCTTTGTAATCAATCAATAAGTAATGACATTAAAAAAAAATAAAAAGGGAAACGAAAAGTCTCCCCAACGATTTCTCTGGGAAAAAGAATTCCTATTCTTCATAAATAGTAAATTCTCTTTGTCCAAAACCATCAAGGCCTTTAAGAGGAACAATTTCAGCAGTAACATGAGCCCAAATTTTTACTTTGGTAACATTGCTGTTTGCTTTGAATCTTGTTAAGAATTTACTAGTGGTATTAACTCTCATTTCTGAGCTTGACCAACTTTTTAAATACCAAGTTAAAAGAGGTGCAAAATCGCATCCAGTCCAGCGTAATATAACAGTGACGTTTTTTAGGTGATATGTAGTCACATTTTCAATTTTTATTGTAAAAACTGCATATTCTCCTTGGTTCCATTTCACTCCTCTTTCCGGATTTGGATTGCTGATTACTACCTTTATTTTTCTAATTACATCCTCTATTAGCGGTGTTAAGCTCATTTTTCATGTTCCTCCAATTCTTCTGTTTCTAGTTGTTTCTCTATGAATGTTTCAAGTTTCCCAAATTGAAGTTCTAATTTTTTGATGTTGTCGTTTGATATCTTAATCGTTTTCTCATATTCCTCTAGTTTTATTCCTTCTTTTTTTAGGAGTTCCTTAAGAAATTCCATACTTGCTTTTTCTTCTTCAGTAAGTTTTTCTGTGCCTTCTGGCAAAGAATTCCCTCCATTCATGTTCTTTCTTTGGAATCGTTTGATTCTCTTTCAAGCATTTTTGAAGAATAACTTGATTTTCTTTTTTTTTTAATGAATAATATTCTATTCTTTGTCTAAATTTAAAAAAAGTAATTAATCCCAGAAGGTTATTCCTATTTCTTTCCATTGTACAAAGTGATTATTTAACTAGAATGGTATCACACTGTTTCCTTCTTTCATTATAACAATTTTTTTTACTATTTTAAATAGTTTTCTTAAAATATAAACGACAAAAACTCTATCAAAAGTGATTTTTATTACAATAGAGAAATTTGAAATTTCAAGAAAAAAACCAAAAAACACAAATCGACAAAAAGTGTGAAAAAAAAAGGAATATAAAAGCATCTCTTGGTTTAAAAAGAAGCGAAAAATGATAATTAGTGAGTGGGAAACATATCTCTCATCAAGAAAAAATAAATTATTTTCGCTTCTTTCTACTTATAAGTACAGCTATAGTAAGAACTGTAATAAGTGATGTAGTACTAGTTATCATAATGAACCCTACTTCTACTGTAGTAGTAATAGTGATATTTTGTGTTATTGTTTCAGGAGGAGGAGTTGTTATTCCTGGATAATCCTGCGGGTCATTAGGATTGGTGCCAAATTCTACCTCAACATAATCACTAAAAGAATCATCGTCAGAATCTACATCTTTCGGATTTGTTTGGTAGATATGAATTTCATCGCCATCTGTTAATAGATCATCATCTGTGTCATGATCATTTGGATCTGTGTCATAATATGCTTCATCACCATCGTTTAGTTGATCGTCATCAGAATCATTGTCCAAAGGATTAGTTAAGTAACCATCAGAACCCAAGGTAATCTCTTCCTTATCATCTAACCCGTCATCATCAGTATCTGAATTTAATGGATCAGTTCCGTGGATATCTACCTCATCAACATTTGTTAATCCATCATTGTCTGTGTCCAAATCGGCATCTGCTACCGTAGGATCTGTGAAATAAATATTAACTTCGTCAATATCAGATAATCCATCATCATCAGTGTCGCTATCATTTGGATTGGTTCCATGAGTGTATTCCTCTCCATCATTCAGTCCGTCGTCATCTGAATCACTATCAAAAGGATCAGTATAGTAACCATCAACTCCTAGTGTGACTTCTTCGCCGTCTAGCAAATCATCATCATCAGTGTCAGCATCTAAAGGATTTGTCCCTTCATAGTATATCTCATCCCAGTCATTAAGTGAATCTGAATCAGTATCTGCTAATGCTGGATCGGTGCCATAAAATAATTCTGTTTGATCATCCATATAGTCGCTATCTCTATCCATTTGACCAGTATGAAAAGCTGATCCATGAAAACAGTACCATGGAGCAGCCCCACTGGAACTAACACCTGTTAGTCCTAGACAGCAAAACATACCTGAGTCTGATCCTATTAATACTTCTAAAATGCCATCATCATCTAAGTCAGCAACAGCAGGAGAATCTCGACATGGCAATGATGTAGTATAGCTCCATTCGTAACCACCTGTATAATTTAAACAAACTAATTCATTATAAAATGATCCTACAAGTACTTCTAATGTGTTATCACCATCCAAATCAGCTATTGCAGGTGAATTGTATTGAAAACATATATTGGAATAGCTCCATTTCAATCCGCCGGTGTGATTAAAACAGAAAAGCATTTCTGTATTTCCTATTAGTACTTCAAAAGAACCATCATTATCTAAATCAGCGATAGCAGGAGAAGAAATATATCCATTATTATATATGGTGCACCATTCAACACCACCAGTATGATTTAAGCAAATGAGTGCGTTAGCACCTCCTCCTATTAAAACCTCTAGTGAACCATCATTATCAAGATCAACTATTGCAGGAGAAGAGCAAGCATAAGTACCTGTATCATAACTCCATTCCAAATCGCCGGTGTGATTAAAACAATAAAGAATGTGATCATATGAACCTACCAGCACTTCTAAAGTTCCATCTTCTTCTAAATCTGCTACAGCGGGGGTGGACATATAAATATCACCACCTGTTGTGTAGCTCCATTCTTCAGTCCCATAATGACTGATACAATACAGTTTGTTATCACTTGATCCCATTAACACTTCTAATGTACCGTCTGCATCTAAATCAGCTACCGTAGGAGAAGTACCAATCCAATTACCAGTAGTGAAACTCCATTCTAAACCTCCAGTATGATTAATACAGTATAGTTTGTGATCATCTGACCCTATTAGTACTTCTAGTGTGCCATCAGCATCCAAATCACCAACAGCAGGAGAAGACGCATCAGCATTACCACCTAATATATAGCTCCATTTAACATTACCAGTGCTATTAAAACATATAAGCTTATCAAAACGTCCTACTAAAACCTCTAGTACACCATCTTTATCAAGATCAGCAACAGTTGGGGATGATTGAAACATTGCTGGGGATGTTGTGTAGCTCCATTTAATATAAACTCCCATTGCTTGTGGAAGAAAATCATCAGTGCTTCCATTATTTATTTTTGTTTCAATTTTTTTAGGATTAACAAAAATAACTGCTAAAAGCAGTATAATTACAATTAGACTCTTTTGCCAATTCTTCATTTAGCACCCACCCCGAAAGTAATTATAATTACGCTTTATAATTCATTTACTTTTTGATAAAAAGAACAAAATTTATTATATTTTTTAGGGAATTTATAATTAATCAGTTTATCAGCTGTCAAAAAATATTTTTGTTTTTCTCCCTTAAAGCAGCATGCCTTATTTTAACAAATAATAGATGAATTTTTTCTAGATATAAAGTAAATTGAAGCTGATGAAAATAGTGGACGGGAGACAGTTCTCCCGTCACAGGAAAAGGGAGTTATTTATTGGGGAGAGAGGTTATGGGATTCGGAGAGCGGTAAAAGAAATTACTAACGCTCTCCGAAATATTATATTATTATCATAGTATTTTAAACTACCAGTTTAGAAACAAAGGTTTTATCACTTTAAAACTTTCAAATATTATTGAGCATTTACTTGAAATAATATATTTCAAGCTGCTTTTTTTCAATAATATTCTTTTTCTTTTTAGCTTGATTTTCCACTAAATTTCTTTTGGATGAACTTCTCCTGAAGGTGTTTTTTCATGATAAATTATCCCTGAAAAGCTAAAAATTTCTGTTTTTGAGCTTTTCCAAGCATCTTTTGGTAACCAAGCCTTTTGACAGGTATGTTCTAAAAATTCTTTTACATCCCATCCCCATTCAATTGGTACTTGTGGTAATAACAATCCACTTGATCCTCCACTTCTGATTATTAATCCATCTCGTCCTATCTTTATTTTTTCAAGATACTCTTTTGGATCCTTCACTTCGATTAATTTTGGTGGTGTTAAAATGGTTATTTCTATCAGAATGTCTTTCATTTCATCAATGGTAACAGGTGGAAATCTTGGATCATTTACTGCTGCACTTTTTGCAGCTTCAATTGTTGCTTGTATCAATGGGAAAATTGGTGTTGGAAACCCTATACATCCTCTCAATCCTTTATTCATATTGAGGTCTGGTTTGTTTAACGTTACAAAAACACCTGATTTTTCTCTATATTTCTTAGGAACATCTTCTGATATTGGTAGTAGTTTCCTAAAAGTTAAGAAATGTATTATTGATTTTCTAGCTAAATCAATAAGATATTTTCCATCTTCAATTGTATATTCTGGCTCCTCTTCTGGATTCACTTTTTTTCACCTTAATTTCAGTTATTATTTTTTCTTGAGTTCAGCTAATATCTCATTACTCTTTACTAATGATAATTCTAAATTCTCCCAATGAGATCCTTTCCAATAGATTTGATTACACTTTTCATTAGTGCATTGCCAAAATAGATCATAATTCTCAAAAGTTCCTGCTTCTATTTGATCCTTTATTGTATTTTTATCAACTACTTTTAATTCACTATTACATAATGTGCATCTAGGTAGCTTATTTTCATTAAATTTTAACTCGAGCCCGATATTATAGGCTAATTTTGCTAATCGTTCTTCTGCTAATTCAGCATCAATATTAACAGCTTTAATACCTGCTTTCTCTGCTTTATGAGCTAAATTTTCATCTCGAGTAATTAAAATTCTACCATCTTTTTTAGCTAATTTTAAAATTTCATAATCCGTAAACTCCGGATCGCTTATCGTATCATACCCTAACATCCGCAACCAACGGGCTATTCGTTGATACATTCTATCGATAATAAATTTCATTTCAGTCTGCTTCATCATAGCTCTACCATTCTATTTTCTATAAGCATCATTTTTGATTTATTGATTATGTTATTTTTCGTTTCAATATTTTTCCTGAAGTAGCTTTGGAATCTATATATTCATCATCTTTAGCTAAAAAGCCATTCACAAAAACATATTTTGGCTTGAAATTAATTTCGTAACCATTAAACGGAGTCCATTTTGCCTTTGATTGAAAAGTGCTTGCATCAATTGTTTCTTTTTCTTTTGCTACTACAGTGATATCAGCAAAATAATTTTCCTTTAAAATCCCTCTGCCTTCTAATTTTAGATGCTCCGCAGGAAATTGGGTCATTTTAGGAATCAATTGTTCAAAACTAATTTTCCCTTTTTTCACCGCTGTAAACATTAACGGAACTAATGTTTCTAATCCATGTATTCCTGATGCTGCTGCTTCAAATTCACAATGTTTCTCGTTATATGAATGTGGAGCATGATCAGTGGTAATAATTTTAATCTCATCTTTTACTAGTGCTTTCCATAATGCTTTTTGATCATTATTTGATCGTAAAGGTGGTAGGCACTTAGCTTCTGACTTTAGTCTTTCTAAGTCTTTTATTGTTAGTAATAGATGGTGAGGGCAAATCTCTCCTGTAATAAAACTATCATTAATATTCTTCTCATATTCTTCAACTGTTTCTTTTGCAGTTATATGAGCACAATGAAGCTTAAATTTCAATTCCTTAGCCAATTGAATAAAAATTTGGAATGCTTTTCCTTCATCAATTTGATTATGTGCTTTTAGAAAAGCATCAATACTTGGCAAATTTTTCTCAAGATAATTCTTTTCATTGACTTCAGCAAAGCCATTATCTGGGTGTATAATTAAAGGCAAATCCATCTTGGCTATTTTTTCGAGATATTGTTTTAGTGTAGCATTATCTTTTGGAGGATACATAGATGACGCTGGGTAAATTTTGAACCCAAATATCCCTTGATTTATTATATTATCCATTTCTGTAATTGATTCAGGGAGAAGAGAATAAAATCCAATATTAGCTGCAGCTTTGTCTTGAATGATTTCATGTTTGGCGATAACCCTTTGAACAGAATTAGTTGGAGGTTTATTATTAGGCATATCAAAAACAGATGTTACCCCACCAGCTACTGCTGAACGAGTGCCAGTTACTAATGTTGCTTTATATTGTTGCTCAAAATCTCTCATATGAACATGGATATCAATTACACCGGGAATAATTAGAGCATCATTAGCATTTATAGTTGCAGAAGCTTTTGGAAGGTTCGGTTCTTTACCAATTTTAATGATTCGCTCATTTTCAATTGCTAATCCACCTTTCTTAAAACTGCCATCTGTAAAAATTGTTCCATTAATAATTCTGTAATCGATTGTCAATGAGATTGCTCCTACCAATCTCTCATTAATTAAACTAATCTTAATAGTTTTCTAAAAAAGAATTTGGAAGGGATTATTTCCCTTCAGCAATAGCTTTAGTAACATCTGTTATAGATAAAATACCAACTAATTTTTCAGTCTTATCTAGTACAAATATCCCTTTGTATTTAGTATCAATAAGAATTTGAACAGCATCACATAATGGTGCAGATTCTTGAATGGTTGGTGGATCTTTTTTCATTATTTGACCAACATAATATTCTTGAATTCTGTTCTTTTGATGCTTTATGGGAATTTTTTCACGAAACATAGCTAATGCTTCAGCAATGGTTTCATCATCAATTATTCCTACAATTTTATCTTCTTCCATTACCGGTAGGATGCTAAATTTCTTTTCCATCATAGTATTTCTTGCTGCTATTACTCGTTCACTTTCAGATATTTGTATAGGTGATTCGGTCATTAAGTCTTTAATCTTAATTTTCTTGCATTTGTCATAGACCTTGAGTAAATCATATTTTGTTAATAAGCCCTTGTGACCAGTTTCATCAGAAACAAAAACACTAGAGATGCGATTTTCAATCATCATTTTTGCAGCATCAACTATTTCATCATTAGGTTTTATACTTAAAATTGGAAATGTCATTGCACTTGATACATGAAGACTTTTAGCAGATTTCCCTTCAGTTTTAAATGACCCTAGGCGATCAGCAACATCCCTAAAGGTTAGTATACCAACTGCTTCATCACCTTGTGTTACAATCAATCTTGTAACATCTTTTTTCTTCATATGACTTAATGCTTTACTTAGCGTTTGGTCTTTATCTATTGTCTCATATTCAGTTGACATTATTTCAGAAACTTTCATTGAAAAAATTCCTCCTTAATATTTTGATAATTCCTATTCTCCTGAAATTATTATTTTATCTAATCTTTTTCGTATACAGTTATCAAAGCTTTTTATGCCTTGCTATAACTGTTCATTATGATTTAAATTCATACAATCTCCACAAATTGGTTGGTCATCATCATCGTAGTTAGGATCATCATCGCAGTATTGACCACATTGTGAGCAATAGAAACCCATTGACAATCCTGAAGGATTATCTTCTTCATCGTCATAATCATCTACAGAGAAATCCATAACATCAATTTCATTTTGTTTACCAAAACCAATTCGCTCGTATTCTAAAGCAATTTCAAGCAGGCTTGGTGCAACCCGTAATAAATCCCGATAAGTTACAATACCAACAATAGTATTTTCTTCAACAACAATAACTCGTCGTATATTTAATTTTGCCATTAAAGACATTGCTTTGGAGATTTCTAATGTTGGAGATACAGTAACAACTGGTTTGGTTGCAATTTCATCTACGCGAATTTTAGCAGGATTTTTACCTATTGCTACTACACGAGTAACAATATCACGTTCAGTTACAATTCCTATCGGTCTTTTCTCGTTTTTATTTGGGATAAGAACAACACAACCAACATTGTAATCCAACATCATTATAGCTGCTTCTTCAACAGATTGGTCGGGAAGTATGGTATGGACTGTTGAAGTCATAACATCAGAAATTTCCATCAATATACGAGAATCAGATGAGGAATCGTCTTGCATAAAGCTAATTCATCTCTATTAAGTTCTTACAAGCTAATAATATCTAATTCATTTATTATATATATTTGTGAACAAAATAAGATTTTTCATAGTAAAAAGTTAATGTTCTAACTATTTTGAGGGTAAATTGCTACATATTAGATAATCGTTTATTTGGAAAAATTTTTGATGAAAGTAATTATAAATATACTTGTGTCAATGAAGAGATCTGACAAGCAGAGTCGGGAGCATTTGTTTGGCTAACAACCCGATTAGGACTGATCATAGTTACTCGGAGACACAATTTTCTATATTAAGTTTCTAAATTAGATTAACTTCAAAATATTATATTCTAACAAATAGAATCTAAATATACAATTCGCGTTATTTAATTACTAATTTTAATTTGGTGAATGTTAATGTCATTTGGTCGTTTTAAAATAGAGGAGCCTAAAAATGAACCTGTTTACGAATATAGCCCTGGTTCTAAAGAAAGAGCAGCATTGAAAAAAGCCTTAGAGGATTTAAGGAAAAATCCCATTGATATTCCTCTAGTAATTGGTGGGAAAGAGATTAAAACAAATAATAAAGTCACCATAACTTCTCCTCATAATCACAAGCAAGTTTTAGGGACAACATATTTAGCTGAGGAAGAACATCTTGAAGAAGCAATTGAGGTTGCACTTCAATCAAAAGAATCTTGGGCTGAATTTAATTGGGATGAACGAGCAGCAGTTTTTCTAAAAACAGCTGAATTATTATCCGGGCCATTTAGAATGAAATTAAATGCTGCTACGATGTTAAATCTTAGTAAAAATCCTCATCAAGCAGAAATTGATGCTGCAGCTGAATTAACAGATTTCTTGCGATTTAACAGCTACTTTATGTATAAAATCTATGCAGAACAACCTCATAGTCCAAATACTGCCTTTAATAGATTGGAATATCGACCATTAGATGGTTTTGTTCTTGCAGTTACACCTTTTAACTTTACTTCGATAATGGGGAATTTACCATCTGCTCCAGCACTTATGGGTAATGTTGTATTATGGAAACCAGCGACTTCTGCTTCATATGTTTCGTATCATATTATGAAATTATTCCAACGAGCTGGTTTACCAGATGGAGTGATAAACTTCATTCCAGCAAAAGGTTCAATGGTATCTGAGAAAGTAATAAAACACCCTGATTTAGGAGGAATACATTTTACGGGGAGCACAGGAACTTTTGAATCAATGTGGAAAACAGTAGGTGAAAATATTCACAAGTACAAACAATATCCCAGATTAGTTGGTGAAACAGGTGGGAAAGATTTTGTTTTCCTACATAAATCAGCAAATCTAAGTGGTGTCTTAGCTGCTTTAACACGAGGTGCTTTTGAATATCAAGGTCAAAAATGTTCAGCTGCTTCTAGAATGTATGTCCCGCAATCATTATGGCCAAGAATAAAAGAATGTTTAAGAAAAGATTTGGCATCAATAAAAATAGGTGATCCTGAGAATTTCTCAAACTTCATTAATGCTGTTATAGATAAAGATGCTTTTACTAGAATCACTGAATACATTGATTACACTAAAACTTCTGAGGATGGTGAAATCTTATTTGGCGGAAATTATGAAGACAAAGATGGATTTTTCATTGATCCGACTGTTATACTTGCCAAAAAACCTGATTTTAAAACGATGACTGAAGAGATATTTGGTCCTGTATTATCAATCTATATTTATGAAGATGACAAATATGAAGAAACATTACGATTATGTGATGAAAGTACAATTTATGGTTTGACAGGCTCAATATTCGCTGAGGATCGAAAAGCTATAAGCTTGGCTGCAAAGATTCTTAGACATACCGCAGGTAATTTTTACATTAATGTCAAACCAACTGGTGCAGTTGTAAATCAACAACCATTTGGTGGTTCACGAAAAAGTGGTACAAATGATAAAGCGGGTAGCATATTGAATCTTATCAGATGGACCTCTCCAAGAAGCATTAAGGAACGATTTTACCCACCACAGCACTATAGTTATCCATTTTTAGAAGAAGAATGATGTTTATTTTTATCTCTTCTTAAATCATTTTTTTAACTAGAAACAATTAAAATCTCTGAAAGTATAAATAAGAAAAGAAATTAGTAATCTATACTCTAGCGGATGGGTGATAGAAACGATATCAGAAAAATTACAAAATGATCTTGTTAAATTGAGAGATGATTCTATTAATGGAGCTGTTCATATTACTCTTGCTCTTTTACAAGTTTTAAAGAAGGAATTAATTGCTCACAGTTATCTTGATAAGGATTTGGTAGCGATTTTTAATTTCCTTCAAAACATACATCCTGAAATGGCTTCAGTTCAAAATAGTGTTACAAGATTAAAAGAAACTTTTAGCTTAAAAAATTCGAATGATGAAAGGATTGGTGCGATTGAAGCTGAAATAAATGATGTTAAAAAAAGAGAAGAATTAACAATTCAAAAATTAGCAAAAGAGCTCTCAAAATATAATAAAATCATGGTATTATCATCCAGTTCAACAGTAAATAATGCCTTAATCAATTACCATAAGGAATTAATCATAGATGAAATAATTGTTTTAGAATCTAGACCATTATTCGAGGGAAGGAGAACAGCTGAATTATTAGCTGCCAAAGGATTCAATGTTACACTTGTAGTAGATGCTGCAGCTGCTGTTTTAGCAAAAGAAATTGATGTTATTGTTTTAGGGTCAGATGTGGTTTTTGAAGATGGAACCATTATTAATAAGGTTGGTTCATTACAATTAGCATTAATAGCAGATTATTACAAAATACCTCTTCTAATTGGTGCATCTTCCAATAAGAAAACAGCAATATCTGTTGAGGAATATAACAAATTTATTACTGAAAAACCAGCTGTGGAGATTTGGGATAAAATGAATGAGAAAATAAAACGATATAATATCTATTTTGAGTATGTACCAGCTAAATTCATTACTAAAATCATTAGTGATTAAAATTAGTGAAGAATAAAACGAAGCTAAATTTTATAAACTAAAAGTTTAAACAAAATAGTAGAAACCTAGCATTTTTAAAGCGCGGTGGGGTAGCTAGGTTGTGCCCACAGGGCTCATAACCCTGGGATCGGTGGTTCGAATCCACCCCGCGCTACCAAATTTTATTGCCTTAATAAATAATCGATTGTTATTTTATTAAATAAATTAACTCTATTAGCAAAAACCTCATGGGTTCCATCTGGAATTATAGCTAATTCAGTATTTTGCATAGTATTATGCATAGTTATTGCATCTGATAACGGAATAAAAGCATCACGATCACCAAGTAGAATCAATGTAGGAATAGATATTGCTTTTACTTTATCCTTTGGAAATTCAGCTGAATTTAACCATAAAGTTGCAAGGTTTTTCATAAGCTCTTTCCAATAATCTTCTCCATAAACAAATGAATGATTTCTTTTTAGAACATTAACATATGAAGGAACAGTTTCCTCTAATTTCTCGAAATCAATATTATTTGGACCTAAAATACCAATATCTTTCATACTAGCTATCATTGAATAACTTACATCTAACATTGCTCCACCAGCAATTATTGCTTTTATTTTTTCACTATAATTGATTGCAAGCTCTAAAGCTATTTGCGCACCATCGCTCCAACCACAAATAATTGGTTTTGATATTTTTAATTCATCAATAAATAAAGCAATATCATCAGCCATTTGTTTGTAATGAAGCTCTTTAATGGGATTCTCTGTTTTACCATGACCACGACTATCCAGTGCAATTACTTTGAAATATTTAGAATAACTGGGTATTTGTTTATCCCACATCCTAACAGTTGATCCACCACCATGAAGTAGAATTAATGGCCATCCTTTACCATATTCTTCATAGTATATTTTTATTCCATTAACAGTCACATAATCTCCTTCAGTGGGAGAAAAATCGCTACTCGTCAAATGATCACTACCAAAGTATTGAATTATTGAATGTACTATACAACCATTATTTTATTATCTATTGTAAATCAATGTTTTTTTTGAGAATTATTATTATCATTGTAACTATTAGTGCACTAGCTAATGGTAAACTTACACTTAAGCCTATTATTAGTGCTTTATTTTTCAATTCTGCTTTAATACCATGACTATAATAAATATCTAATACCCCTTCCCTACCATCCGTCCAAACAACATGAGGTATGTCCTTTGAATCAACACGAACTGTGAAATAATCACCTGGACGAGTGAATGATGCAGAAGTATTCTCTGAAGCAATAGGAATAGCGTCACTTAAAGTGATTTCAGTTGTAGTGTAATTAGTAAAGTAAGCTAATCTATAATACGGTTTGAAGTAATCCCCTCTTAAATCATAATAGGTAATATGTAATCTATTATATGAATCGATATCCATATCTGGTTGCCATTGATCACCAGTGATTTCTGGATTTATACGATATTTTGAACTCCAAGTTAATCCAAAATCATCAGAAAATCTTAGAAATATGCCCCATGATTGGTCAGCTTCGCTTAATTCTGACCAGAGGACATAAAGTCGTTCGTTGTGATCAAATCTTATTACAGGTATGGTAACTTTCATAGGTCTACTAGATAAATCTACAGTAAAAGTTGCATTCTCAGATGTAGGGTTGATATCAATTTTGGTTGTAAAAGTTGCACCATGGTCTGTTGAATTAGTAACGAATACATCACCCCAAATGTTGCTTGAAAAGTGTGTCCAAGCTACAAACACATCATTATTTGCATTGGTAGTTACATATGGTGCTACATGATCAATTGGTTGGCTTATACTATCAGTAATTAAACCATATTCTTGAAAGGAAAATCCACCATCAGTTGATTTTGATAATCTAACAAATAATCCATCATCACGAACATCATCATACACAACATAAATTGTTCCTTCATTATCAATAGTCATAGTCTCCTTATCAGCAAAACCTAGAGCATTTGTTGCATTAACTAATGTCCATGTAGCTCCATGATCATTTGATTTAGCAACGGTTATCTGAGATAGATCAGAGGAATAGATTGAATATTCTAAATAAGCATAATAGATGATGTTATCATAATATACTAACCAAGGATCAGATTGACCTGTGAAAGTATTGTACATTTCCATATGTTTAGGTTGTGACCAAGTTTCACCATTATCAATTGATTTGGTAAAAGATACTCTAATACCACCACTATTGTGAGTGTCAGCATTTTTCCACCCAGCAAATAATTCACCATCCTCACCAATCGCTAAAGTTGGTTCTACTTGTTGATTATACAACACATCTGTAGATAATAAGATATTATCAGAGAATCCTATTATCATAAAATCATTGTCATCTGCCTTAACAACAATTGATGTCTTACTAAAAATCATAATAGAAAAGATGAAAATTATACAGAAGATAACACCTAGAAATTTACTCTTTAATTTTAATCTATTACTCATAAAATTCTTCCTCCATGAAAAGTCTAACTGTTATTTTCTTTATCTTGATTTCCACTAGTCTAGACTTTTTGAAAACTGAATTTTCACTGAAAATTTTTAAACCACAAAGAAATTACCATTCCTAATAGTGTAACAATGAATAGTTTAAGTTTATGAGGTATAAATTATGAGTGAGAATAAAACACCACTTTTTGAGTGGCATAAAGAGCATGGTGATATGGCTGCTTTTGGTGGCTGGGCTCTTCCAATGCAATATTCTTCTATTAGAGAAGAGCATATAGCTGTAAGAGAGAATGCTGGGCTATTTGATGTAAGTCATATGGGTCGATTTCGTTTTACGGGCAAAGATACATTTCCAATTCTAGATAAAATTTTACCAAGAAACCTAATGAAATTAGCAGATGGACGATGTGGTTATAGCTATCTTCTAGATGAAAAAGGTGGAATGTTAGATGACTGTGTAACCATGCGAAAAACAGAGGATCATGCAATCTTTGTTTGTAATGCGGGTCCCAGAATTGATGATTGGAATTGGATGATTAATTTCATTGATGGGGAGAAACAAAGGAATCCTAATCTTGATATAAATTATTATGACTTTACTTTAGATTCTGCCATGATTGCTTTTCAAGGACCTAAAGCTGTAAATGTTCTCGAGACATTAGTTGATGTTGAAATACCAAGAAGTTGGGGTTTCTTTGAAGCAACAATTGCTGGAATTGACATTATTGCTTCTAGAACAGGTTACACAGGTGAAGATGGTTTTGAAATAACAATTCCAGCGACCAAAGATACTGTACAAGAAAAAGCGGTAAAAGTATGGGAAACACTATTAGAAGTTGGGAAACCTTTTGGTGTCGTTCCATGTGGTCTTGGTGCTCGAGATACTTTAAGATTAGAAGGAGGTTTGCCACTTTCAGGTCAAGATTTCACCCCAGAATATGATCCTTTTGAAATGGATTTAGGTATTCAAGGAATTTTCATTGATATGAACAAAGAATTCTTTATTGGCCAAGCAGCTCTCAAAAAGAAATATCCTTCTTTAGATGATGAAGGTAAATTAACTTTAAAGGAAATGACTCGAAAAAGAGTTGGCCTTGAGCTACTATCTAAAGGAATTCCAAGGCATGAATATAGCATCGAGAAAGACGGTAAGAAAATAGGTGAAGTAGCAAGTGGAACAATATCACCTTTAACAGGCAAAGGTATAGCAATGGCAACTCTACCAATTGAATACACCGAACTTGATACTGAATTACAAATAATTATTAGAGATAAACCATACGATGCAAAAGTAGTTAGTTATCCTTTCTTTGATATTACCAAATACGGTAGACGGAGAACACAATAAAATAAGCGATGAGAAATTATCGCTTTTTTATTATTTTTCTTTTTTTAAATCCGCGAAAGAAGGTAATCCTGGAGGGACAGTATCTTCGCAATCAGGTGAATGGATAACAGTATCCCAAACTTCAGTTCCCGTAGCTCTGCCATAAACCTTGACTTTTTTGCCTATGAATTGAGCAAATTTTGCAGTATCAAAATCAGGTGATACAGCTTCCCAAGGACTTATTGAAAATAAAATATACTCAGTACCATCATCGGTTGTTAAAATATATTTATTCATTCTTTGAGATAATGTTCCAGTTAATTCAACATTTTCCATTTTTTTACACCATTATTATTCCTTTAATATGTCTCCTACCATGTCTTCAAACTCTTTTTCTTCTTTAGCTTTTAACTCTAATATTTTTTTGTAGTCTAAGTTTTTAAATTCATTAATTCGTTCTTCAGTTAAAATCATTTTTGGTTTTTCTTTCTTAAGTTTATTAGCCATATCAGTTAAGTTAGTTTTAACTGCTTTCTTTTGATCAGCTTGCAATATTTTTATCTGATTATCTTCAGGATTTGCTTTCGATAGTTTCTTTATTTTGCCTTCTAATTTAAACACTGAATTAATTGATCGTTCAATAAAAGCCCTAAGATCATAGAGAATAAATTTCGACATTAAATCTTCAACCGGTTTATCAACATCATCCATTTCGATGTCTTTCATAATGTCTTTAATACTCTGGCCAAAGGTTTTCCCTTCCTCAATTATTTCTTTGTAGGAATCTAAATCGAATTCCATACCTTCTGTTGAATATACATCTTTTATTTCATCTGCTGATTCAAGATCCATTCCTTGTTCTAGCATTTCCATTTCAAAATCAATGATTTCATCTGATCCTTTTTCTTCAAATAAATCTTCTTCAGTTTGCTTTTCAAGCCAAATCATTTTTCCGTCTAATAAAATTAATCTTCGTCTTAATGTTTTCAAAGGAATATTTGGTAATTCATTAAGAAAAGCTATAATTTCATCATATAGAAGGTTGTAAACATTCAAATCTAAAATTTGTTTATCAATATCTTGTTCCTTTTCCTTATCTTTCTTTTTTTGCTTTTTACTCTTTTTTTCTCTCCTCTTCTTTTTCTTGTCCTCCTTTTTTTCCTCTTCTTTCTCTTCAATAGCTTCAATATCGTCTATTGTCTCAGGTAGTTCTTCAAGTTTTTTCTCTACTTGCTTTAGTTTTTCTATATTTTCTATTTGTTCTTTATCGTTAGAATTTTCAGATTTTGACAATAATATCAACCATAATAATTAGTAGTTCATGGGATCTTTCTTATATTTTGAATGTCATTCAAACTAAAAAAATTATCTTAATAAGAAAATGATAGTTACTATTAGCTTAAAATAAAGAAAATTTTTAAATATAGTTTCGTTTTTACAAAATGATTTCATATAAGCATTATAAACAGGAGATGCAAATTTGGCAATTTATCAGGTTGATGTATTTACGGATAAACCTTTTGTAGGTGGTCCAGCAGCAGTCATCTTAAAAAACAATTATACAAATGAAACCAAACAAAATATCGCTAGAGAGTTAAATCTACCGGTTTCAGTTTTTATCTCTAAATCTGAGAAAGCAGATTATAAACTAGAATTTTACACTCCAAAGAAAGAAATACCTTTTAGCGGTCATGCAACTTTAGCCGCATTTTGGATTTTAGCTGAATTAGGAAAAATAAAACCTGAAAATTCAAATAAATTGGTAACTCAAGAGAATAAACTTGGAATTTTCAATGTTGATATAATCTGGAAAAATAATGTATTAGATAAAGTCTACATGACACTAGATAAGTTCACATCAACTGAAATCGATATTGATTCAAGTAAATTAGCTGATGCATTAGGTATTAGATCAGATAAAATTGAGAATAATGAGAAATTACCTATAGTATTAGCTGATGCTGGTAGTCCTAACTTACTGATTTTAATTTCAAGTAAGGAGATGGTTGATGCTCTTGTTCCTAAATTTGATGAGGTAGAACGTTTATGTCGTAGATATAAAGCTGATGGTATTCATTTATACACTTTTGATACCTACATCGAAGGATCAGATTGTTATACAAGACATTTTGAACCTTTTAGAGGAGCTGCTGAATCGCCTGCATCAGCTTTAGCGAATGGTGCTTTAGGGGCTTTTCTCGTAGCAAAAGGTGTGGTTTCCTCTAATAAATTGGTTATTGAAGAAGGCGAAGCTTTAGAAAGAGCCTGCGTAATTGAAGTAGAAGTAAAAATGAAAAATTCTGTTGTTGAATCTGTAAAAGTAGGTGGAAAAGCAAAGACGGTTTTTGAAATATCAACTAAGAACTTTTTTTAATTTTTAAAACTTAAATTAATAGACAATGACAAGATTTAATAATAGATGATGAACTCATCGAACATAGTTATTTGATTAAAGATAGCTGAAATGCTATCTGTTTGCAATCGAGTCACTTCATTTCAAGGGCGGCCAACCCGTTTGAAGAAATGAGGATGGGAGCTCAGATGCAAAACATCAGATACAAACTGGTGAAAAAAATGGCAAGAATGCATTCACGAAAAAAAGGTAAATCTGGTTCTAAGAGACCACCTCATGCTACTATTCCTGAGTGGGTATCTCATACACCAGAAGAAATTGAACAAAAGATCGTAGATTTAGCCAAACAGGGCTTAACCTCTGCTATGATTGGAACTGTTTTGCGAGATACATATGGTATTCCTTCAACAAAATTAATTCTAAAAGAGAAAATTACTGATGTAATGGAGAGGGAAAATGTTTTACCACAATATCCAGAAGATTTCCGTAATTTAGTTAGAAGAGCATTGACTCTTAGAAGACACTTAGATGCTCATCCAAAAGATCTTCATTCAAAATATGGTCTTGAAAAACTTGAATCTAAGATTAGACGTCTTATGAGATATTATCAAAAAACAGGTGTTATACCTAAATCATTCAAATACGATCCAAAAACAGCTGCCACTATTGTAAGATAAGCAGTTTGTTTAAACAAAAAATGGGTTTTTTCGGAACCCCTTTTTTCTTATTTTTTGCTATGTTTTTATGTAAATTTAAGTAAAATTATTCAAAATGTACTTATATTAGACCAATAAAATACTGTTGTGGTTAATTAAATGTCAACTACTAAGGATACAAAAGAGGATTTCAAAGGTTTCAGTAGTAGAATAGCTGAGGTAGTTGATATTATTAAAGATACAGAAGAAAGAATTCTTTGTATAAGTCATATAGATGCAGATGGACTTACTTCTGCTGGTATAATTGGTAAGGCATTACATCGAGCTTCCAAACCATATCACATACGTTGCGTTAGACAATTAGAGCTTCCAATAATTAGTGAAATATCTATGATGAAAAACATAGATACGATAATTTTTACTGACCTTGGAGCAGGTCAACTTGATGGTATTAACAAATACCTAAAAAAGAAAAAAATTATTATTCTTGATCACCACCCAGCAATAGCTGAACCTAAATCTGAAACCATTTATTATGTAAATCCTTTCGAATTTAATTATGATGGTGCAAATCAGATAAGTGGCGCAGGAATATCTTATTTCTTTGCTAAAGCTTTAGATCAAATTAATATCGATTCAGCAGCATTAGCAGTAGTTGGTGCATTAGCTGATAGACAAGATAAAGGTGAAATGAATTCCTTAATAGCACTTAATAGGAGGATTGTTGAAGATGGTATGAAAGCAAGTGTTCTTGAGGAAAAATTAGATATTAGATTATTTGGTCGTGAAACAAGACCAATTTATCAAGCCTTAGAATATACCACTGATCCGTTTTTGCCTGGTTTAACAGGTGATGGTGATATGTGCTTGCGATTTATGAGAGATACTGGTTTACCACAACAAAAAGGCGATGAATGGCGTACTATACAAGATTTATCTCAAAATGAAAGACGAACTTTGGTTGAATCTTTAATTACCTATGGTTTACAAAATGGAATGTCAGCTGAAGACTCTCAAAGTATTTTAGGAAAGGTTTACACATTAATTAAGGAACAACAAGGAACACTATTACGTGATGCAAGAGAGTTTGGTTCATTATTAAACTCATGTGGTAGACTTGATGCTACAAGTATAGCGATAGGAATTTGTATGGGTGAAAGGAAATTCTTATTACAAGAAGCAGAAGGGATTATGAAAGAATATAGACGAAAAATATCTCAATTTTTACAGCTCGTTAATAAAGATAGCGAGCATTTGAAAGAACATTCCAATTTGCTAGTTTTTGATGGACGAGATATTGTTGATGATACAATGATTGGGACAGTAACCTCAATAGCTATTTCCACAAAATATTTCATTGATAAAAAGAAACCTCTAATGGGAATGGCCAACTCTGATGATGGCACAGTAAAAATAAGCTGCAGAGGTACTGGTCTATTGGTATCAATGGGATTGGATTTAGGCTTAGCTTTACGCGAAGCGGTAGAATCAATAGGTTCTGAAGCTGAAGGTGGAGGGCATAATATAGCAGCAGGAGCTAGGATTCCTAAAGGAACAGAGAAATTACTCATTGAAAATTTGAATATAGCAATTGAGAAACAAATTCATCATGAGATAGAAGTGCAAATGGAACCAAAACCGAAAGTAGAATCAATGGAGAAACCTGCTAAAAGTACAAGTACTAAAAAAACCACTGAGAAAAAGATCTAAGATGGGATCTATATGAATAAAATAAAATCAACTGGGCTTACTTCTATTATTATAATCAATATTCCATTTAAGTCTAAAGACATTGCTGAAAGCATTGATTTATCCACTTCACCTGAAAATAAAGAAGTTCCTGTAGGGATTATTGCTAAATCAAAAGTTACAGAGAACAATCTGGAATTAACAATAAAATCGCAAACAACATTAATAGATCTCTTATCAACTATTGAAGATTATTTAGAAAAAATCGATTTATCATATAAAACAATAGAAAAAACGAGTAAGAGTAATTAAATGATTTATTCTCAACTGAAAGGAAAATATTTTAATAGCTTCTTTTGTCTTCTCGAAGATAGATTTAAAAAACGGTTATTAATCCGTATATCAAAAATATAATAATTTAATATTGTTCAGAGATATTGGAGAAAAAAATAATGAGTAGACCCACTACTGCAGCAGCAAGAAAGAAAAAGAAGGATAAGGATACAAGAAGAGTAGTTGATAAATTTACCCTAAAATCATGGTACAAAATTATCTCACCACCTTCATTTGGAGCGAATGAAATAGCTGAGACACCAGCTTCAAGTTCTGATTATGTACTAGGCAGAACATTAAATACTACTCTAATGGAATTAATTGGCGATTATAAGAAAATGCATGTGAAAATCACCTTTAAAGTTCATGATGTTAAAGGGGACAATGCATTAACAGAATTCCATGGTCATGAATATACTCGAGATTACTTACGTTCAATGATTAGACGTCGAAGAACAAGAATTGATGGTATTTTTAACGTTATTACAAAAGATGGTGCTAAATTACGTGTTAGCACTATTGCTTTAACTCCATTCAGATGTAAAACAAGTCATCAAAAAGGCATAAGACAAGTAATGTTTGATGTTGTTAATAAAAGAGCAAATAGAATGTCTTTTGATAATGTTGTTAAGGATATTGTCACAGGTAAAATGGCAACTGAAATTTATAAGAAAGCACGAAAAGTTCATCCAATTCAAAATGTTGATGTTTGGAAATCAGTTGTTGTTAATTTACCAACAATGAAACTTGAGGAAGAAATTCTTGATAAAAAAGAAGCTTCTATAACTGATGAAGATTCAGATGAATCTGATGAAGAAGTAGAAGTAATTGAAGAATCAACTTAAACAAATTTACTCCAGATTATTTAATTTAATCTGGACATCTTATTTTCTTTTTTTATAATACGATTAGTTTAAACAAGAATATTGATTATAAAATATAATTAATTATTAATGCTTCTAATAATTATGTGATAAAGATGACACAAGAGAGAAATCCTAAACCTAATAATTTTTTCAATGGATTAATTACAACAGCTGATTGCATGAGGGATTGGGAACCACACCAAACAAAAGGATTTGATCCAAATGAAACTAGAATGTTAGATATACTTGAATGTTGGACTGGCGAAGAAGGTCCAGCCATAGGTTTGGTTGGTATTCCATTTGATTCAGCTGTATTAGGCCGTAAAGGAGCAAAAGGTGGACCAAAAAAAATCCGTGATTCAATACGATATTTCAAAGCATATAATTGGTCATTGGATTTCTGGTTTGGGGATAAAAGAGTCTATGATTTTGGTGATATCATTTTTGATGATGAAACAGTATTAGAAGCGCATGAAAAAATAAGCGATACAATAAGAAAAATAGTAGAAAGAGGATTTGTACTGATAACACTAGGTGGTGATCATTCCATTGCTTATCCAATAATTAAGGGAATAAAAGATCACTATAAGGAATACTCTATAGGATTGATCAATATTGATGCTCATTTAGATGTACGAGAAGTCATTAATGGAAGAATTACTAGTGGAACACCTTTTAGAAGGGTATTAGAAGGTCAATTAGTTGAAGGTAAGAATTTTGTTGAAATAGGAATTAGAAATTTTACAAATGCACGAACTTACAGAAGATATGTTGAAGATAAAGGTGTAAGTGTTTTTACAATAAATGATATTAGAAAAGATGGTTTATCAGAAATAATAAATGCTTCTATAGACAAAATTACTGATAATACTGATTTTACTTATATTTCAATCGATATGGATAGCTTGGATCAAATTTATGCTCCTGGTGTTAGTGCCCCAACACCGGACGGTTTGACACCACATCAAATTTTGGAAATAATTCATCAAATTACTTTACGCACTAATATTATTGGTATAGATATTGTAGAGTTAAATCCTTTATATGACACAGCTGACACAACAGCTATTAATGCCGCTAATTTCCTTGTTCAATTTGTATCATCATATTATTGGAAGTTAAAAAATAAATAAGGAGATGTTTCTTATCGAGCTCTCCTACGAATACCAAAGAATACATAAAATGCTGACACCAAACAGCTTATACCACCAAAAGATGACCCTAAGGTAATTAGTACAATGGACCATAATTCTCTTGCAGGTTTGAATTCCAAATCGTTTACACAATTCCAAATAGCATCTAAACACAAGGAAAATTGATATGGTCTAATAAAATAAGCAAAAGATTCCTCAGCAATTCTATCTTCGTGTGATGAAAGAGACTCGATGCGAATGTCATACCAAGAATGATCTAAACTACTATAACTTGGCGCAAAATAAGCACTTTTTAATTGATAAAACCCTAAATCAATTAATTCTTGCAGTAAAGTCTTGGCTTCATTGCTGCTAAGTTCCTTACTCTTGTAAAAGGTAT
>JAEORJ010000271.1 GCA_016840945.1 Candidatus Gerdarchaeota archaeon | reverse complement strand
TTTAAGCCATTAAGACTGATTCTTAATTCGTAATTACCCCATCCTAATATCGTTGAGTTGATCAACTCCCAATTAAAGTCTCCAGTATTCCAAAGCAATCCAGTACCTTCATTTCGAACGAGAACGTTAGACGTATCTAAATTTAGTACGGGTCGATCGTTGACCGTATCATTGAAATAAAAAGTAAATGTTTGGTTTAATCCTGCATTTCTTAATATGACATCATCCCAATCCGGATTGACGATATCGGTATATATTATCAACACATCAATGGTAATTTGAAGAATCTGTGTCTGTTTACCGTATGCAGAGATGTTAAAGTAGAGTGCAAATGGTGATCCGGATACATCAACGAAAGTCGTGTCAAAGTGGAACGTGTAATTTCCGTCTCCATTTTCTTGCAAGTGAAAGAGAAAATTATAATCAGATCCAATTAAAGCATAATTTGCATTAAGAACGGGGATACCTGTAGTAGCAGAGTAATTGAATGTATATGTTCTGTTCAATCCACACAAGATACTTCCTAGATCTATAATATTTCCTGGTGGATCTGGTGTTATTTCTGTCGTGATTTGACGGTGGAATGTAAACGTGTTTGAACGATTTAGGTAAAATTTCTGGTTCGAAAAGATGGTGACATCAACATATCCAAATGCATCAAATTCAATATCATTCACGCTTATTTCAATTCGATAAATTCCACTACCAATTTCAAAGATATTATCAAACCGTAAACTACCACTCGTTGGTAATAAATATGATAATGTTGCCCCAGTGACTCCAGCACCTTTTATGGTATCATAGTATTCTACAGTGATATTAAAACTCTGTCCACTATAATAGGCTGTCAAATTATCAGGATTTAAAATCCTTAATACTGTAAATCCAACCACTAACAAGCTTGTCTGCGTAGATTGATTGTTATAGTACTGCTTGTCTAATGAAATGAAAATTGTATTTGGGCCATAGATAAGATCAATGTCATTACAATCGATTGTAATATCATAAAAACCATTAAATAAATCAACAGCATCGAATCTAGGAGAACCAGATCCTATTGTGTAAGTTAGGATTCCCCCAGTTATAGGAAGATCCTTAACGGTATCGTTGAAATATACTCTCACGACCATTGTTTCACTAGAATCATAATAGACTTGATCTGGTAATTTTTCAATTGATAAAGAGGTTTCTCCAAAGATTTGAATATTTATCAATTGAGATTGATTATGATAGTTAGCAATTTCAATGTACACTGTAATTGATTTCCATCCATATCCATTAAAATCGGTATCATTGCAATCAATTTCGATATCATAATAACCCAATCCAATGCTAATTAGGTCAATCTCATCATAACGCAGCCCCATGCCTTCTATTTCATAGAAAACAGTTGCTCCGTCAACAGGGACATTTTTTATCGTGTCATTGAAATACATCCTGATAGTAAAGAGGTCAGACGCATTAAACGCGTATTGATCTGGAATGAGTGCCACACTTAGGGATGTTTCACCTAAAATTCTTAAAGAAACAACCCTACTTTGATTGTGATAATAAGTACTATTAGAGTAGATTGTGACAGTTTTCACTCCATAACCATTAAAATCAGTGTCATTGCAATCAATTTGGATATCATAATAACCCGATCCAATACTTGATGTATCAACGTGATCAAAACGTAGCCCTTGACCTTCTATTTCATAGGAAATCGTCGCTCCATCAATTGGAACATTTTTTACTATATCATTGAAATATAATCGAATTAACATAGTTTCTGATGCATTATAACTGCTCTGATCAGGAACTTTTAATGTTGTCAAATCAGTTTCTCCAAGAATAAAGAAGCTGAGTTGTAGGCTTTGATTATAATAAAATGAGCTATTTGCATATACTTCTACTGATTTTAGACCGTAACCATTAAAATTTGTATCATTACAGTCAATTGTAATCTCGTAATAACCTAATCCAATGCTAACTGGATCGATGCTATCATACCGTAGCCCCATTCCCTCTATTTCATAAGAAATGGTTGCTCCATCAATAGGAAGATCCTTGACTGTATCATTATAATACAATTGGATAACTACTGCCTCTGATGCGTTATAGCTAGTTTGGTCGGGAATTTTAATGGCATTAAGGCTTGTTTCACCAATAATCGTAATAGAAATACTCTCACTTTGGTTGTAATAATATTGTTTGCTTGTATTAACGATGATCGTCTTTACACCATACCCATTAAAATCAGGATCGGCAGCATTGATTGCGATATCGTAAGTTCCATCCGAGTTATCAACAAATCCAGATCTATATGATAGTCCATTATTTAAACTGTAATTAATTATTGCCCCATCAATTCCAATGTTTCTAACGGTATTGTTATAATAAATAGTTAGATTGATTGTTTCACTAGAATTATATATACTACCGGCTGAAGGACTTGTGATCACTGCATTTGTTTCTCCATTAATTCTAATAGTCACACTATCTGTTTGATTATTATAAAATGGCTTACTTATATTGAACGTTATTATGTTATCTCCATAATTGAAAAATTGAGTATCATTACAATCAATACTAATGTTATAATAACCATTTGCTGCTCTTGTATAATCGATTTTATCTCCTCGTATCGGATTACCATTGATGCTATAATTCAAAAGACCTCCATCTATTCCTTCAATTAAGCCAGTATCATTGAAGTAGATTTCAATATCGAATAATTCACTTGCATCAAACGTAGTTCTTGGGAGAAAAGTAATGATATCTGTATCTGCAAAAATCGTTATATAATCCTCTAAGAATCCTGCAGCTGTATCATTATTCCATAACATTAGAATGAGAAATTCACCGTAATCCTTGATATCCAGAGACGCAGTCCAATTATCTATAGAGATTTCTTTTCCTGGTGCCGTCGAGATGTCAAATAGTTTAGTGTTATTCATGTATCGTGGTGATGGACTATAAACGCTTAAATTCAGAAAACCATCATTTACACTTATGCTAAAATTAGCAACAAATTCAATTAAACTCGAGAAATTAGCAATATATGATGGTGATATAGCTATATCGTCAATATAGGTATCAATTGAAGAAAGTAAATTTGAAGAATTCGCAGTTAAATACCAAAATGTTCCATTCCCAGCATTTAGTACTTGAACTTCGCGATATTTTGAATTTAGTAGCCTTTTTACGAGATCTGAAGTTTTTTCAGTAGAACTATTAAAAACTTTAATAGTAGTATCAATCCAATTCGAAGGAATAGTAAAATTGATAGTATTAAAATCGATAATTCTTTCGTCAAAATAGTTAAGTCCACTAGGAACTGTAACATTCCATTGAACCTCACTACTACTTGATGGTATGTAAAATTCAGAATTAGCTTTTATATCTGATTTAGAATAATTTATTTGTGTTTTAATAACATCACAAGACACATCCCACCAATCTGCTGTAATCTCAAAATCTAAATATCCATTTATTCCATAGAATTCACTACTAGAATTCATAAAGCCTCTATTATCACTATCAATATCATTAACCTCAGTTCCATTTACCTTCAAATTTATTTCTGATGGTTTTGGAGTATTGCTCAATGGGGCAACATCGACTTTCAACAGCTGATCTCTTGAAACTGGAGTATTGGCACTCAAAGAATCCCAAACAATTGTATCATCACCATCCGCTTGATTCTCAAACTCCCACTCCCCATAATCGTTTAACCTTTGAACAGCAATGAAAAATGTATTATTATATGTATCGCTAACATTTAATCTTTCATGAACCCTTGTAAGATTCAACCATATAGAACCAGTTGTTTGCAGAACTGTTTCTGATAATGAGAGAGTAGCAATTGATGTCTTTGGTCTTATATAATTCGTTCCTAAATAACTATGGAGTTCTCCATTATACAGCCTTATATTGTAATCTTCATTACCAGCATCATTAACAATTTTAATAGAAACATTCTCTAGAAACCCATGGCCTCTTACTTCAAATGAAGACCATATTCGTGAAGCTAAAGATTGTTGCCATGAGTAATCATCTTCTAAAATTATAGATTTATTTGGAGCATTAATATTATTTATGGATACATTAATAAAAGATGTATTATAACCAGTAAAAATAGGAAACGGCTCTGTAAAAATATTAGATTGATCTAAATTAGAAAATTGTTTTGTTGTACTATCAAATAGAGATTGGTGCAAAGTAATATTTATTAAACTCCCAGGACCAGAATAATTTAGCGATTGTGAGGAAACAAGCGTATTTACCTCACTATCCTCATTTATTGAATGAAATTTGCTAGAAAGATTTTCATCATCCCAGTGTATTGGTAATATTATCACCAAATTAATTAAAGTCAGTGAAATGAATAGAGAGAACAAAACAATGAGTTTTTTGACCTTATGTTTGTTTAGTTTGTTCATGATTATCAGAAAATGTATTATTTCTACGTTCTACATTAAATATAGATATTACATATATAATCGTGCAATTTGAATTTAAAATTACTTATTTTAAAAACATCGTATTATAATATTTCTCAACAAAAGAAGTGAATTTAAGGTATTTTTCATCTTAAATTAATTGGATCTAGTATAAAAGGAAAAAAATTCCGGGTTTATTCTTTTTTCTTCAAGATGATCCTAGCATCAACACAAATCAATCCCTTATCATAAATGAAGACTGGATTAAGATCCATTTCAAAAATTTCCTCGTGTTTAGTCACTAGATCAGAAATTTTCATCAATGTCTCTACTATTGCATCGAGATCGGCTTTTGGTTTGCCTCGATACCCGTCTAAAATGGGAAATCCCTTGATGTCGTGAATCATCTCTTTCGCATCGTATTCTTCTATTGGTGCAATTCGAAAACTCACATCTTCTAGTAATTCGACTAAGATTCCACCAATTCCAAACATTAGCGCAGGTCCAAACTGGGCATCCGTGGTCATCCCGATAATTAATTCTGTTATCGGTTCTGGTGCCATTTTTTGAACGCTTATTAGTTTT
>JAEORJ010000270.1 GCA_016840945.1 Candidatus Gerdarchaeota archaeon | reverse complement strand
AAGATAGAGCAGATAACAATCGTGATCTAAATTCATCTAATGATGATATACCCCAATTAAGAAATGTTATAGGATTAGCTAAACCTTTTAAACCTAGCTTAACTTTAGGAGTTGGCCGCGGCCGCCAAGATATTGGAAAAATGACAATGGGATTAGATATTCAAGAAAGATCAACTGTAATTAGTCCTAATAAGAATGAATCTAATACTCATGGGTGGTGGTATCTTAGGCTTAGACCTCGTAGCAAAATCTATAGCCCTTTACAGGGAATAATAAAAATCGAAGTTTTTGCTGATGAGACTGAGAAGCAGAATAATGGTATTAACGAATCTAGGGCAGATACTATATCTAGCTATGTATTCCATGAAAGAAATGTTACACCGTATGGTGCGGACACTCGTTGGGCAAGTCATATCTACCCAATTTACTTAGCTGAGACTTATCTGAAATCTTCTTTTTTAGGGCATGCACGTTTTAAGTCTCTTGTTATTTAGAGGAGGAGTTATAAATGGATGATTCAAAATGTATTGGTAAAGTAACAGCGACTGAAAATAAGCCTTCAACTTGCAGTACAGTACAGTTTTGGCTGAAAGACGATGTGCTAGTCAGGCCCTTTGATATAGTCCGGATTAAACATATTTCTAGCAACGAAAGTGATTATAGTTACACCTACGCAATGATTAAAGATCTTCACTATATTACAGATAGCGTTGGCCATCTTGCGAATTATGTCTCATCAGACTTTGGAGATATAGATACTAATCCAAGGAATGAAAGACTGGGCACAACTATTGCACAAGCTGATATTTTAAGTAATGACCAAAACGTTGAAATGCCCATTCGTGACGGAGCACAAGTTGAATGGGCTACATCAGAGGAAATCAGAAGAGCATTAGGTATTAATAGGTTTATTGAAAGTATTCCCGCAGGCTTTTTAAGAATGTCTTCCTCTAATGAGTCAATTAGAGTGGATTTTGAATCAAGTTTTTTAATAGGTGATAAAGCAGCTCATCTAAACATTTCAGGTATTTCGGGTTTAGCTACTAAAACTTCATATGCTATGTTTTTATTGAGTTCCTTACAACAAAAGCTATCTGATAAAATTTCAATTATTATTTTTAATGTTAAAGGTCCAGACCTTCTTTCAATAGATTTACCATATAACCCAGAAACTAATAAGGATAAAACAAAATGGCAACATGAGATTGAAAATTGGGAGAGGTGTGATTTAAAACCAGAGCCTTTAAAAAATGTTACATATATTTATCCATTCTCAAAGAGTTTTGATCCTTATTATACTTCTTCTAGGATTAGAAATTATAGTGATATTATTGAATCTCAGATATCAAATAACCAAGCATTTAATTATTATTACGATATACAAAGCTTTCTTGGTGGAGCAAATGATCAACAAGGTGAAATAAATAGAGAAAAATTATCATTGCTTTTTTCAGATATTGATGATCCTACAACAACAATGGAAAGTTGCATTCATGCTATTGGAGAAATATCTGCAGAAAATTGGGAGCAATTTAAAGAATATATCGATGATCAAACAAGGCCTTCAGGGAATAGATCTAGTGATATAACGATTGCTTCCTGGAGAAAATTTCAAAGAGTAATTAGAACTAGAACATCTCAGGATATATTTACGAATAAATATTATGACGATAGCAATCGAAGAATGATACAAATATTTGATGTTTTAAAAAATTTAAAAAGAGGTAAAATTCTTGTAATTGATATTGAGCCCCTACCTGATTTTTTACAGTGTTTAGTAGTGGGTGATGTGTTACGAACCGTATTTGATGCAAAACTAGGCGTATATGAAGATGAAGGAATTATTTCTAAAGAGCTTGGCAAAGTGATAGTATTTGCAGATGAGCTAAATAAATATGCACCTTCTACATCAGGATCAAGAGATAGAACTCTAGCTAGATGGTTATTGGAAGTTACAGAGCGTGGTCGTTCTTTAGGTGTTGTGCTTTTTGGGGCTGAACAGTTCAGAAGTGGCGTACACAATAGAGTGCTAGGAAACTGTAGTACAAATGCACATGGTCGTACTAATGCGGTTGAGATTGCTAAAGCTGCAGATTATAAACACAGCTTTTCCTCTTCAAATAAAGATACGCTCACAAAACTTAGTCAGGGCGAAATGCTGATACAACATTCGATGTTTAACACTCCATTAATAAAAGTGAGATTTCCTTTCCCTGCTTATAGACAGTTAGGTGGCTAGAAAGAGAATAAAGTAATGAATAACAACACAATGAAAATCGGAGCTTTCGTACTTGAAACTCTAACAACAGGGATGTATACCAATCCACTTGATTGTTTACGTGAATATGTTCAAAATTCATTTGACTCTATTCGAGAAGCTGAACGGGGAAAATATTTCAAATGTGGTGCTGGTCGAATAACAATCAATATTGATGAAAAAAATAATAAATTATCAATTCATGATAATGGTGTTGGCGTTAACAATTCGAATGTTCTAGACAATCTAATAAATATTGGAATGTCAAAAAAGAACTTTTTATCTGATGCTGGGTTTCGTGGAATAGGCCGATTAGCGGGAGTAGCATATTGTTCTAAACTGATTTTCCGAACTCAAGGCATTGGTGACACTGAGGAAGTGTCGTTGGTT
>JAEORJ010000269.1 GCA_016840945.1 Candidatus Gerdarchaeota archaeon | reverse complement strand
TAATAAGCCCTTTTAGGGCTAATCAAACCACCAGCTATGCTGGTGGTAGTTGACTCCTTATTAACAATAGAATATTAAAGCAATTTCCATACCTAACTTTATGATAAATTGATACAAAATTGATTTATTTTAATAATATATTGTTTATTTTGTTCTTATTAGAAATAAACTAACTGTAAATGGATTAACAGAGCGGATATACTCCTTGTTTATCGTTTAAGGGCTGCGTCATTTCACTCAATTAAAAATATACTTAATCTTGACTTTTGCAAATCCTTTTAGTATTTGTATTTTAATGCCAAAAGATGGGGATTTTTTATAAAACATTTTTTTAACAAATTAGTTGATATAACAGTAATTGGATCTAACGTAACTTTACCATCTCTAAATTATTAGCATGGTTTTTGCCACAGCAGATCATACCTTAACTTGTGATTTTACTAAGGATGCTTCTTAATCACATTCACTTGTGCAATTCGATTGCAAAAACGAGACAGATACGAGATGGGCACAGGGATTGCATACATGATAAAACGAACTAATTTTTGGGTGAACTCATGCGCTTTAATAAATTACGAACAAGGATGATTGCCCATATCATCTGGATTGTAATTATTATCACATTAATTACATTTTTCATCGTCGATTATTCACAACAGAATGCTTTAAAGCTACATTTGAAGAATGATGCAAAAACCTTTTCCGAAATTTTAGAAGATTACATCATCAGAACAATGCATCAAGATAAAGGAAAGGAAGCGATTCCTTCAATTCTCGGCACTGTTGCTATGTTGGAGCATATTAAAAGAATTCGCCTTCTCAAATTAAATGGTATTATTACGTTCTCATCAAATCTTGACGAACCAGGAACCTTAGTCAAACAAAATTATCTTAATAATTTTATCGCAGAGTCATCGGAATTTGAGCGTTTTGACTTATCCAAGAGTCGTGATTATATTTTTTTGGGATTAAGTGATCTTAACAAAAATAAAAATTGTCAGCAATGTCATGCTACCTCTAAAATAGTAAATAACATATTGTGGGTAGAGACAGGTGATGAGAAACTATCAAAGGCTTTTTCGAGAAAATACCTGGGACTTTTAGGAGTTGCAGCAGGAGTTATTTTACTTCTGTCGGTAGTAACCTACTTTCTTTTCGTTCGTTCAATTGATAGACCCATTAATGAGATAATGAGGACAATGGAGACACTTGAGCGAGGAGATTTTTCGGCTCGAGTGAATAGCTTAAGGCGAGACGAGTTAGGTCAGTTAGCGAACGGAATGAATACCCTGGCCGAAAAACTTCAAAAAGCAAAAGAACACCTGGAAGAACATCATCTTCAGGAACTACAACAGGCAGAAATACTAGCAAAAATTGTAAGAATGGCAGCAGGCTTAGCCCACGAGATAAAAAATCCAATCTCAGGTATTGTCTTTGCTATCAACTCGATACTCCGTGAAACTGATCGGGGAGATAATAAGAGAGAAATATACGAAGAGATTGTAAAACAGGCAAATCGTGTTGAGCAAAATCTCGAATCATTACTTGCTTTTGCACGACAGAGTCGTTTCGAGCTTGTTTCAACGAATTTAAACGATCTTGTAGAACGAAATCTATTATTTATTGGTCAGCAGCCAGATATGAAATTGATTGAAACGGTTAGTGATTTAGATGATGCCCTACCAGACGTCTTGGTCGATCCAAAACAGATTGAACAGGTGTTATTGAATCTTATTATCAATGCCATACAGGCAATGCCCAAAGGAGGTAAATTAACGGTTAGCACATGGTTTGATACAGTTAATAATATTGTTCGTATTACGGTCGAAGACACCGGGGAGGGCATTCCAAAAGAAATACGAGATCAAATATTTCAGCCTTTTTTACAACAAAAACTAAGGGTGCAGGCTTGGGTTTAACGCTTTGTAAAGAGGTCATAACCCGTCACTATGGTACTATAACTTTTAATAGCAGTGTTGGGATTGGTACGATTTTTATAAT
>JAEORJ010000268.1 GCA_016840945.1 Candidatus Gerdarchaeota archaeon | reverse complement strand
ATACAAAATCACTTACTGCTACCCTTAATTATTTGTTCGCTCCAAAAATCATACAACTCTCAACAGGAAAATTACAATTAATCTATAATGAAGGAATCGATATAGGTTATTATACTGGTTATTTCTGGACTGATTTCAATCTATTTGAAAAAATGCCTAGCGATGTTAATTGGCAATTTAAAGGTACTTTTTTGGATAATACCGGTTCTGCTGGTAATTATGATTTGTGCTTAAAATCTGATGATACATTATACATTTCGTTTTACGAAGGTGATTATACAGGGAATTGGTGGCGGAGAACTGATATGGAACATTTATCTATTATTATTAGATATCCTAATAATACTTTGAGTGAAATAACTCGTTTACGGGTAAACACTCGAGTAGTAAAACAATCTCCTATATTAAAATACAATATATTGAATGATCAGCTATATATGATCCATAATTTTGATAATATAATTACTTGGTATAGCACACAGAATGATGCAGATAATGACCTTATTGGTGATACAGATGAGATGATATTCTGTACAGATCCCAATATAGCTGATTTTGATCAAGATGGCTTAACCGATGGATATGAAATAAAAACTTCCCATACCAATCCTCTATTAAATGATACCGATTGGGATACAATACTTGATGGTATTGAAGTTAATATCTATCAATCAAATCCCCTGAGTCAAGATACAGATAGGGATGGTTTAACTGATGATGAGGAAATATTAATTTATTTTAGCAATCCAATTCTTACCGATTCGGATGGAGACCTACTTAGTGATTATTTAGAAGTGAAAGTGTTAGGTTCTAGTCCAATAAACATTGATACAGATTCTGATGGTATGCCTGATTATTGGGAATATCAGAATTCGCTTAATTTATTAGTTGATGATTCACAAAATGACGATGATATGGATGACTTGAATAATTTAGGAGAATATCTTGCAGGAACAAGCATTTTTGATTCAGATTCCGATGATGATTTATTAACCGATGGTGAGGAAGTTCTTATCTATTTTACAAATCCATTGAATGCTGATACTGATTATGATACTTTAACAGATTTCGAAGAAATTATGGAATTCCACACAAGTCCATTCTTAGAAGATACCGATGGAGATGGTTTTACTGATAGATCCGAAATTAATGCGGGAACAGATCCATTGGATCCTCGTGATAACATATTTCTTAGAAGAGTTCGAAAAACATTATTGATTTCCCTTATACCAGCAATATCTATACTTAGCTTAATTATTTCTTTAGAAATCAATTATCGAAGAAAGCTTAAACGATTGAAATTCAAAGAGGAAAATGAATTAACTAGTGAAACACTATTACTTGATCAAGTAACTCAACATACGAGTGACTGAATTATTTTTTTAATAAAGTAGTTTCCAAAATCTCTCTAACATAGTTGATATTCTCTTCCGTAGGGTGAAAATGTACCCAACCAAAAGCTATTGTTTCAAGTGCTGAAACAGCAGCATAAATTCTTTTTTCTAAAGAGAATTCCTCAATATTGTTTGCCTTTTTATTGTCAAAATATTTTTCATAGAATAATTTACGTAGCCCTTCATCTTTTATTAGATGTTCTTCCAATTCCCAAAGGTCTACAATTGGGTCTCCTGCAAATGACCACTCAAAATCAATTATTGCTTTTATTGTTAAAACGCCATTTTCAGAAACTAAGATATTTGTGAGATTCAAATCATTATGAACTAATATGGGTTTCTCACCAAAGTTTGTTTGTTCTAAATTCATTTCTATAAATTTCTGAACTTCTGTTATCAGTTTTATTGGAAGTATTTTTTCTTTACCTAATTTCAAGATACTTTTGCGAACTCTTGCTTTTAAAAAATTAGTGAAAGAGAAATATCTTCTAGGACAATCATACTCCTCAATTTCACCAAACATATCAAAATCAATAGAATGAATTCCTTTAATAATTCCCGCTAATTCTGTTACTACTTTTGCTTTAGTTTCAAAAGTAAGATCATTCCAAATTACTTCTAATGGTTTTCCATTTATTTTTTCCATAATTATAAATTTATAACCAATCAATTCATCATCAGATTCCATATGGAACAATTTTGGTACAGGCACATGAATTTGATTTTTTTTGGCGATACTGATATTTTCTTTTAATTGAGTAAATAATTGCATTAATTTTGCTTCTTTTTCAAAACGATAAAATTCATTTTCAGCTGTTGGTTGTCTTGTTAATATTCTCACTATGTACTCTTGATTTTTTACATTAAAAGCAAATAATTCATTGACTGATTTATTATCTAAACT
>JAEORJ010000267.1 GCA_016840945.1 Candidatus Gerdarchaeota archaeon | reverse complement strand
AATACCCACTGGTGTAGCCATCAACATTTAGTTGATAGTTACCATAGGCATTAGTATAAGTATACGTAACTTCATTGCCGTTCTCAAACAACCGAACTTTCACCCCACTTATGGTTTCTGCTACTTTAATTAAAAAAGGGCAATGCTGGTGTAAGATAATCAGGGATCTTGAAACAGATAAAAAACCACTATGCACTTATGTAGGGAAATTAACCAAAGGGGAACGAAAAGCACCAATAAAATTACTAGCCTACAAAGGATACGTTCGAGTAACAACCATTGATAGGAACGAAGAGCGAGGAAGAAAAAACATACGTAGCTTCTTATGTCGAGATTATTTAGGGAAGAAAACAACAGAAGGGTTCGGAAAAGTAAAGTGGTTAAATTATCGAGAAGAACAATATCAGCAAAAACAACAAGAACCAAAGAGAAAAAAATTAAAAATAAGAAAAGGATTAGGACCAAATTATCAGGAGGAATTACAAAAGTTACTCATAGCATTAATGCTTCATGACTTTGTTAAAACAGAGAAACATCCAAGCAAAATATTCAAAGAAATAACAATTAAAGATGAGGAAATAAAAGAAGCTTGTTTAAACCATCACAACGGAGAGGAAAGGAAAAATCAATTATTACCATTAGTGAAATATTATGACCACCTAGCAGCATTAATAACAAGGAAAAAACCATATCAAACACTAACAAGATACGATTATCTAAATGGAGAAATTTCCTTCGAAAAATTGAGAGAAGAAATAGAAGAAAGACAACATTCTGCTTATAAATTATATAATTACATTTACAATTCAGAGGAGTTAAAACGAATAGTGGAATCAATGACTTATAGTTATAGTAGCTTGAGAAATCATTTGCTTCTAATGGTCAATTTAGCGATAAACGACTATCTAAGAGGAAAAATAGTAATAACAAAAGGAGAAATAATCAATAGAAATAGCAACCAAAAGACTAAAAAACGAATCTCGTCATCAGCAACTTCAAGCGGAGAAATACAAAAGAATAAATACCTCTGCAAAAGTGCTAAAGATGCTGAGATGCATCTAATCCTTGACCATGAACAAAGCTAACTCAGGAGAGTGTAATCCAGCTCATAGAGAGAGAAGGCAAGGAGCATAGGCAGGGAAAAACTGGTAAAAGCCAGTAGGAGACAAGTGCATGTATTACGTAGCTGAAGTTCGAGATACTATTCGAGTTGTTCCAAATAGATTTGGTGAAGACTTGGAAGAAGTTGTTCTAGAGATTTGCAGAGAGACCTTCGAAGGCACTATTAGTAAAGATTTAGGGCTAACGATTGTTGTTGTAGATCTCTTGGAAATTGGTCCAGGTAGACTTGTTCCGGGTGATGGAGCAGCATTTTATGATGTTATATTTACTACCTTAAACTACTTGCCAGAGGATCGTGAGTTTGTTATTGGCGATGTAGTAGAAGTAACTGATTTTGGTATCTTTCTAAGATTAGGATGTATTGATGCTTTATGTCATGTTAGTCAAGTTGCTGATGACTTTTATTCTTACTCTGATGGTAGACTTCTTGGAAGAGAAAGTGGAAAATCCATTTCAGTTGGAGATAGGGTAAGAGCTCGTATAATAGCAGTCACTATTGGTAAATCACAGATTCGAGTAGGTGTGACAATGCGACAAGCTGGTTTAGGAGTTGAGAGCTGGATAGAAGAATGGAAGAAAGGATCTAAACCAAAATCCGATAAAAGTAAGAAAGATGATTCCAAAGAAGAAGACTCTGATAAGAAAAGCTCAACTAAGAAAACCTCGTCTTCAAGCTCTAAAAAGTCCACTAAGGAATAATACTAGGTGATAAAAATGGCTAAAGCATGTAAGACTTGTCATAGAATTGTTGAAGAAGGAAATCAATGTCCAAATTGTAAAACTCATAACTTCTCAAAAGATTATTCTGGTGAAGTTCACATCATAGATCCTGAACATTCTGAAATCGCTAAGAAATTAAATATTAAAAAACCAGGCACTTATGCCTTAAGGGTTCGTTAAAAGAACCCCTTTTTTTGTTATTAATTATGATTCTTAATTGGTCGTTTTACAATGCATAAATCTCAGAGTTCATCTATTTCTCACAATCTAATTTTACCCGAGGAATTAAGAGATGAATTAAAAGAGCCTTTAGGAGAACTAATCACAAAAGAACCATCACAAGAGTTAATTAGGCGATATAAAAAAGAAAAACCACCATTAGTTATATTAGTAGGAGATTTTTGCGTTAATGATGCGTTAAAGTCTGGATTTATAGCTGATATCGCGATAATTGACAGAATAAATCTTAGAAAACCATATGAGGAAATCTCAATTCATAACGCAAAAGTAATAAAGATAAAGAATCCACCCGCGGTTATAACTGTTAAATCATGGAAACAAATAAGGAAAGCTATTAAACAACAGCAAAGAAGTAAGAAAAAACCATTGGTGTTAATGGTGGAAGGTGAAGAAGATTTACTTGTTCTACCAGCAGTAATAGAAGCACCTGAAGGATCATTTGTTGTCTATGGTCAACCTTATGAAGGAATTGTCCTAATAAAAGTAACAGCAAACACAAAATTCAAATGTATGAAATTCATCGAACGGATGAAGGTCGAGAGAAATGAAGATCAAAATAGTAGAGAAAAAAACTAATAAATTGCTAGATAGACAAGAAGTCAAATTTGAAATTGAGGCTGAAAATGAAACTCAAAAAAGATTTGATGTAAAATCTAAATTAGCAGCATTACTCAATCATGATGAAAATCTTTTAATTATAACCGGAATTCATCAGCAAACTGGTAGCAAGTTAAGTCATGGAATGGCTCATGCATATACTTCACTTGAAAACATGCAAAAGGTAGAACCCGCATATTTAATTAAAAGAAATATACCAAAACAAAAAGAAGAAAGTTCATAATAAATCAATCAAATTGAGGTTACTATTATGCCAAAACAAAAGAATCAAGAAGTTTGGAAATATTACAAAGTAGAAAAATCAGGTATAAGCAGACTAAGAAAAGAATGCCCAAGATGCAAAGGAAACTATCTTGCTGAACATAAGGATAGAAGAACTTGCGGTTATTGTAATTATACTGAATATAAATCAAAAGGGAAATAAACACCCTTTCTACTTTACTTAAATTAAGATCAAAAAGTCTTGAAAGAATACTAAAAGAGCACTATTTTTAACTAGTAGTATTCTTTCAGTAATGTATTAGGTGTATAAAATGAAAGAGGATTTTCGTGGAGCTGAATCAAAATTATTTCTTAAAGATTGGTTTGGAAGTCCTGCATTATATAAAACTAGATTACCTAAAAAATATCGAATTAAGGAATTAGATAATTATTTTAGAACTCAACGAACAAATCATGAAGCGAGATTACTGGCAAGAGCTAAAGAAGCTGGAGTAAGAGTACCAATAATATATGAAATAGATATGGGAAACACCACAATTGTTATGGAATATATTAATGGGGAAATTCTTAAAACATTAATACCAAAGTTATCAAAAAATAACCAAATTGATATTTGCAGAAAAATTGGGAAGAATATAGCTTATCTCCACCTAGCAAACATTGTTCATGGAGATTTAACTACATCTAATATTTTGAGGACAAACAACAATAAATTAGCCTTTATTGATTTTGGACTCGGTTATATTTCAAATAGAGAAGAGGATTTTGGGATAGATATGTATTTACTTGAACGAGCATTCCAAAGTACACATATTGAAATATTTAATGATGGCTGGAAAGCAATTCTAAATGGCTATAAAGAGATATCACCCATTGGTGAATTGATAGAGCAAAAAGTTATTGAAATCTCCACTCGAGGGAGATATTCAGATAGAATTTAAAGATAGTATTTGCGATGAATTGCAATAACAGTAGCCCAAGCTATGTGTGGATCAACTTCACTAGAATTGATTTTTAATTGGAAGCCAGTTTTTCGTATAATTTGAAACAACTGATTTTCAGAATTATTAGCATCAATAATTGTGAATTGACGAGCAGTTTTTAGTGCGGCTTGTTCATCTCTTGGATCTCTTAAAGCGATAACGTTTTTCTCGCTATCTAAAATCTGCCAAGAATCAGATTCGACAATGTACTTTATCTCACCACGCAATAAACGGCCATAGTCATAAATCTGCCAAGAAGCATTGGAATCCTTCAATTCGTTAGTTGTTTTACCATCCAAAGAAGCAATAATTCGATTAATATCATTGAAAAAGTAGTATCTTATATTATAATCCTTTTTACTAATATATTTGCTAAGATCTCTCCTTTCACAAGAGCCTATTTTGGAATTCAACTCATTATAAATAAAATATGCATATTTTTGAGTTGTAAAGTTATAACTCTTTAATTTCATTACAGGTAGAATATTACCTTCAGATGATGACATCTCAGATTGAAATCTCAAGCAATTTGGGCAGAAAAAATCATTATAGATATCAATATAATCAGCATTCTTATTGCAAAATTTACATGAAATCTTTCTCTTTTTTGAACCTAAGGGAGACAAAAGAAATCCTCCTAAAACATATTAATAGTAGCTTAAACCCCTTAATAAAATAAACCAAACAAAAAAGAAAAAAAATTGAAGAGAAAGATAGAAGAAAAACAACTTTTTTGGTCTATCTTTTTCAAGATTCTGTGCGAGTCCATTCTAACTCCATTACTGGAGAAACCCTCATTTTACAGTTGGCTGTCTGTTGGTTATTCCAACATTGTATCGCAAAAAACAGCTCCCGAAAATCCTTCAAAAGCTGCTGCCCGACCAAAGGGTGTTCGTGTGATAGTGAAAGAATGGCAAAGAATCTCTGCAAAATATTTACAATGGCATTAACATCTCGGTCAATCACTAATCCGCACTTATCACATATAATAACTCTCTCACTCAACCTTCGTTGCTCTTTCTTCCCACAATAACTACATCGTTTGGTTATCCTTCTTTCTCTGATTTTTATTACTCTCTTACCTTCTCTTTCAGCTTTGTAGGTTAAAAATCTCGCAAAGCGCTAATTACATCGCTGTTGTGGTTACTACGATGAAAGTTTTTTTATCTTTCTTATCACCTTTTGCTTTTCGGCTCATTTGTTTTGCATTTAAATCACCAATAATGATAGTATGAGCTTTGGTATTTTCAATAATCTTCTTACTTATTTTATGTTGGAAATCCTTTCGTTGATTAGTTTGCTTTTGAAAAATCTTTTTTAGTTTATCATTGTACCAATGCCAGCGATTAGAATATTTTTCACAATGATCTCGAGATTTACCTCTAATGATCTTTATACTGAGAATAATATATTTCAAAACTCGAGTTAATAACGTCATAGAAGTGAGAATGAGTTTACCGAAAAATTAATCTAAAAAAAATAACATTATACATATAATAATAACAAAGGGGGGGTAATAAATGAAAAATCGGATTAAAAGCTATTTCTGTTTAATAATATTAATTAATTTATTATTTATTTTCTTGCTTGATACAAAAGCAATTCCTGGAAATGACATAGAACCAGATTATCACCCACAAGCAATTGGTTTTTATGAAAAATGGTGTTATACTGTTGGTAGCGATATCCAGTCCTCTCCTGCAGTTGCTGATTTAAATAGAGATGGCCTTTTTGAGGTAATTGTAGGGTCATGGGATGATAATATTTACTGTTTTGATCATTTAGGTAATTCTGTATGGAGCTATTTGACTGAAGATAGTATTAGTTCATCTCCTGCAATAGGGGATTTGAATGGTGATGGAACCCTTGAAGTTTTAATTGGTTCATGGGATCACAAATTTTACTGTTTGAATCATAGTTTGGAATTAGAATGGGATTATGAAACAGGTTATTTTATCGATGCTTCTCCTACTATTGCGGACGTAGATCATGATGGCGCTCTTGAAGTGCTAATTGGATCACATGATGCTCATCTTTACTGTTTTAATCATACAGGTGGTGTAGAATGGAGCTATTTCCTAGGAGGGGGAACTGTATCTGTAGCTGATTTAGATGGTGATGATACACTTGAGATATTATGTAAGCATCTTAACACAATTTTATGTATTAGCCATCAAGGAATTGAAGAATGGAATTATACAACAACTGATTCTTTTGTTTCTTCACCTGCTATAGTTGATTTGAATGGTGATGGCACATTAGAAATATTAGTAGGATCATTTGATTACAAATTCTATTGCTTTAATCATACTGGAGGAGTAGAATGGAGCTATACAACAGGATATTATGTAGCATCTTCTCCTGCAGTAGCTGATATTGACAATGATGGGGTATTAGAAATATTAGTGGGATCCTGTGACAATAAGCTTTATTGTTTTAGTCATACTGGAACTCTAGAATGGAGCTATACAACAGGAGATAGGATTTGGTCTTCTCCTGCTATAGCTGATTTGGATGGAGATGACACTTTAGAAATTTTAGTGGGATCATATGATAGCAAGCTTTACTGTTTAAATCATATTGGAGGTTTAGAATTTAGCTTTACAACAGGGGATTGGATTTCAAGTTCTCCAGCAGTCGCTGATTTAGATGCAGATGGCATTTTAGAAGTGTTGTTTGGATCATTTGATAATAAGATTTATTGTTTAGGTTTATCTGGTGTAAGTTCAAGCGGAATAACACCGTGGTATTGTTTTAAAGGAGCTCTACACCATACTGGATTTATTGATTCAGATAGTGATTACCTTGATGATTTAACTGAAGAATATTATGGGACCAATAAATCTGATATAGATTCAGATGATGATTCACTTCCGGATGGACAAGAAGTACAAGTTGGATTAGATCCTTTAATCTACGATGCATTTAATGATAATGATATTGATGGTTTAACGAATTACGATGAATTGATGATTTATCATACGTTTTATTATAAAAATGATAGTGATGAAGATGGACTTGACGATCAAGAAGAAGTATCCATTGGTTTAGATGGATTCATTACAGATCCCAGAGATGCAGATTCGGATGATGATGGTTTTACGGATAAGGAAGAAATGATTGCAGGTACAGATCCTAATGATCCTAATGACCCCCCAACAACTACGGAAGAAGTAATCTTTGTTAATAGCTTTTTTGGTTTATTAATTATCCCCACTTTTGCCATTGCAGTAATCATTATTCTTGAACGAAAAAAGAAAAGAAAGAACTTGAGAAAGAGAATAAAAAACAACTTTTTTAAACAGTAAATTAAAACAAGTTGTTATACGATGAAAATTTGATTGAGGAAGAACCATGAATCCCAATGATGACAACGTCGACGATGATTTCGATGATTATGAAGATGAAGAAGAGGAAGAAGAATGGGAATACTTTGAGGAAGAAGAAGCTAAAACTCTAAGAGATCGTGTTTCAATAAAGGATATCCTAAAGTTAATTGGTTTATTCATATTATTTGCTGGATTCTTCTTATATTTTAGATTCTGGGATGATATTGCCAGCTGGTTCACTTTTGGTGGAGCAAATGAGCTAGGTAATTCACGATTATTATATTTGACATTACTTCTATTCCCTGTTTTAGCATCTTTGTTTATTGTTGGTATGGTTGATGTCTCAAAAACATTCTTTATACCACAAAAAGAAACGCCAAATGAATAAAGATAAGATAATAAAATGGAGAATAATTTTCTCCATAACCTAATTTTTTTAAATCAATCTTTAGTATTATTTGTTAATTTTTTGTAGTGCATCTTCTAGAACCCAAGGCCAATAACTTTCTAAAGCTGATTCGCCCCAATTAAATCCGTTGTTCCGCAAAAGATTTCGGATATAGACTCCTATTCCACCTTTACTTTTTACACCCCATAATGGGCCTTCAATTTGAATTAATTGTTTTGTTTTCTTGATAAATGTTGGTTCTAAATTATTAACCAAAAAATCTACTGCGTCTTGCCATGATTTCTTAGATATTTTCTTGCCATCATCTTTTGGTAGTTTCACTCTAATTTGTTCTTTAATTACTTCTTCTGCTAATTCAGTTCCTATTTTGGTGAAAGTGCTGTATAATGATTGCCTTAGTATAGGGCTATCTTCTAATTTTATCAGTTCAGTTAATGGTTCAATAAATCTATTATCGCCTTTTTCGCCGATAAAATCGAACAATTCTTCTCTTTCTTTTTGATTAATTTGAGATCTTATTTGTTCAATCATTTTTGTGTATTCAAAATCGTTCGTTACTAATCCCTCTGCTGGTTTTTTGTCGGTAAATAAATTATATAGCAACTAACTAAAAAAAGATTTTCTAAAACACAGAAGATAGCGTAAGATAGAAAAGACTAAATCCTAACGGGGAGGTCTATTTTTTACTCCTTTCATAACTGCTCCAAGGAATTTAGTATTTGTGACAATAGCATCTTTCATATCAGCTCCATCCATTATTGCTCCTGAAAGGTCAGCATCTTCTAAATTCGCTTTTATTAATCGTGCTTCTTTTAATAGAGCTTTAGTCATTATTGCTCCTTTAAGATTTGTTTCTCTTAGTGATGCAAATTGAAGATTACAATAGGTAAAATCTGCACCTGAAAAATCGCTATAGTCCAAACTTGCTAAAGATAATTTTGAATTGTTAAACTTTGCTCCCGCAGCTTTCACGTCATAAAAACTACTATTACCTAAATCGCATTTTATAAAAATGGCACCTTCCATAATAGAATCATCGAGTGTTGCATCTGGCAAAGTAGCTTCTGTGAAATCTGCTTCAGTAAGATTTGCTTTAGTGATTATTGATTCCTCGAATTTTGCTTTCTTAAATGAAGCTTTAATCATACTTGCGCCTTCAAGATTAGCTGCATCAAAGGTTGCTCCGTCAAAAATGGCGCCATCTAATTTTGCATTAGTTAAATCAGTGTCAAAAAAATCAATATCAAGTAATTCAGAATTGCTTAAATCAACACCAGCTAAACTGGAGGAACAATAAGCATGTGGATCTTCTGCAAGTTTTGCTAATACTTCTTCTCGGGTCGGCATATTATTAGTCCCCCAACAAATTAGAGGTTTAGAAGTAGAATCTTGTATAATAATGTTATTTGTGGTTTGGTTTATACTTTTAAATGCAAAATTTCCGAAGAGGAAGAGTTGAATATAAACAAAAAGTTAGACTAAGGAGCGTTAATGTTTGAATAATATAAATCTAAAAACTAGAGAGACAAGTCTAACTGAGGATGATGTTAGGAAATTAATTAAATTTAAATTAGAGGGGAAAATTGCTCAATTACCATATGGATTTTGGCGATGTGATAAAGGCAAAGAACATTCAAAAATAGCTATTAGATACTTAATAGAAGAACATCTGAAATTGGCTTTAGAAGAAGTACCAAGTAGAATCACAGCTCAAACATTTCATGATGCAGGACTTTTTAGGATATTAGTGGAATTCTTTGGTTCTTCATATTTCAAAGCATTAGATTATGCTTATCCAGGATGCTTTAAAGCATGGCAATTTCCCAAAGGTATGACAGGAATTTGGGAAGGAAGAATTGGAAAATTGCGTTCATTAGAAGCAATTAGAAATCTCATCAAGGAATTGGATTTAAGTGAAGAGGAAATTCCAAAAAAAGTCACTTATAAAAAATTCAAAGAATTTGGTTTGGGGGGAATGTTGCAAACATTGTATAATAGCTCGCCTTATTTAGCAATAGATGCTTTATTTCCTGGCAAATATCGTCCATGGGAATTTAGTGTTAAAAACTATTGGGTAGGCGAATCTATAGAAATTGCTAGGAAGGCAACGAGATGGTTGATAGAGGAGAAATTAAAAATCAAAAGTGAAGAATTACATTCTGTTAGAAGAAAGGATTTTTTGAGATATAATCTAGGACAGATGCTGAAACAATTCTATCAAAATTCCCATCTAATCGCTTTAGAAGATGCCTATAAAAATTAGCTTTTTAAAGGATAATAAGAAAGGTTTCATATATAATTAGCTTATACATATGTTAAATAATTTGGAGAATTTAAAAATTGAAGCTAAGGTTACTTGATATCTTAGTTTGTCCTCGAGATAAACATTGGCCATTGGAGTTATATCCTTTTCAAGAGAAAGATATAGAAGAACCAAAAGTTCCGCAAAGAAATAAAGATAGCTCTCTTGTTTGTAGATTTTTTTGTGCGAAAAACAAAGTCAAATTAGATGAGGACAGTGAACAGAGAAAAAACATTACTTATGAAAAGGATTGTATGAATTGTTTTTCAAAGGAAATTGCAGAAGGTATGCTGAAATGTACCCAATGCAATAGTATGTACCCCATTATTGAAGAAATAGCTTTAATGGTAACTGAAGAATTACGAAATGCTGATATAGAAAAAGAGTTTACAGAGAAATGGGCTGAAAAAATCAAAGAATTGTTCAGTAGTGAATAATTTATTAATAAGTCCTAAGATGTTATTAGTGGTAAGCATAATAATAAAAGATAAATACGAAGAAAATGTCAGCAACAAAAAATTATAATTTAGAACCATTTAAAGAGAATATGTTGGTTTAAATGGTGTCAAACAAGTACTTGGAAGCTGGTGTATTCGAGGGTGAACAGGAATCTAGACCAAATAGACCCATTAATAATCTTTAGATGTAAAAATAAAATCTGCAGACAAACATTTACACCATCAACAATATTAAATACAAACGAACAGAAACTGTTCTTCGTATGTCCGATATGTGCTTCAAAATACGAGGCAAAATATACCGTTGTTTCGGGGATACCAAACCAAGAAGTAATCATGCTTCTTGAAATGCCACGGCTGGTATTTCTAGGAACAAAAATAGCAAGCTCATAAGAAACAAAAGAGGTCAAAAAATGGATCTTCAAAATAAAGAAGGAACCTTCATCTTTAAGGTGTTACTCATAGGCGAAGCAGCAGTTGGGAAAACAAGTCTAACAATAAAATTCGTCCATGGCAAATTCAAATCCGACTATCTATTGACTGTCGGGATGGAGCCTTATAGTAAACGAATGAAAATAGGGGCAGATAATGCTACATTATCGATTTGGGATATTGCAGGTCAGCAAAGATTTGATGTATTTAGAGCAATGTTCTTTAGAGGAGCAAAAGCTGCACTCTTAGTTTTTGATCTCACAAGACCTGCTACGTTAGCAAAATTACAGGATTGGTATGAAGATCTAATCAAGAATGCTGGTAAAGATGTATTAACTATTCTAATTGGTAACAAAAATGATTTAACAGACCTTCGAAGTGTTTCTAAAAAAGATGCTTTAGCTTTTGCTAAAAAGATCAAAGCATTAACCTATATTGAAACCAGTGCTAAATCTGGTGAAAATGTTAATGAATCTTTCACGGAAGTAACAACTAAATTAATAGAAAAAGCAAAAGAAAGTGTTCCCGGGAGATTATAAATTAATTCCTTGGGAAATGATTTTCATTTCATTTAATATAGAATTCTTGCTGTTTTTCTTTAATTTTCATAGTTTAAAATTTTTTAAAGAGTATGGTTATGTTTAATCATGACAAGTTTAAACGATAAGAAATCCTTGAAAATTGTAGCAGTTTTCGCTCATCCAGATGATGAAGCTTCAATTATTGGCACCTTAGCTAATCATAGTAAAAGAGGAGACAAAGTTTATGGTATTTTTTTGACTCAAGGTGAAAATGCATCTTCATTATGTTGTTCACCAGATGAGATAAAAACAATTAGAGCAGGACATGCTAGAAAAATCGAAAAAATAATTGGTGCAGAATATCGTATATTAGATTTACCAGATTCAGCTGTTTTTCCATCAGTTGAAAATGGCAAGAAGGTAGCTATGCATTTTAAAGAAATTAAACCTGATATCATAATAACTTGGAGTCGTTCAGAACAATTAGGATTAGGACATCCAGATCACCGATATACCCATCAAATAGTTCTTGATGCAACTTCTTATGCAAGATATAAAAATCCAGACTGCCCTTATGAACCTCATCGAACACCAATGAGTCTATTTACAACGTATTCACCAATTGATAATAATCTGGATAAACCGTTCTTTGTAGATGTTTCTGAACAATATGAGACTATAATGGCTGTTTTAGATGTTTATAGAGAAGCCTATGGACAATGGCCTGTGAAAAACTTCATTGAAGCTCAACTAGTAACTTTCGGTCGAATGGCAGGTGTAAAATACGCTGAAGCTTTTACCAAAATTCTCTGGCGAACTGCTCAACCATACTTATTTTAAAAATGAATGAGATAACTCTCTCATTCATAACTTAAGGAACTCTTTTGGATTTTCAATAACAATTTTCTTGTACAAATCTTCTCCAAGATAACCTCTAATATCAATACTAAATTTCCTATCTGATGTCTCAATTTCGGTCATAAAGAAATCTGATCCAAACAGAATTTTGTGTTGAATGTTTTTATTAAGTAATATTATTTTCAACATTGGTAAATAGCTCAAGTTACTTAATGTGAATGAAATATCAGTGTAAAGGTTTGGATACTCCTTTATCATATCATATATAACTCCAAACCAACTGGGTTCTGTTGCTTCCAAAAACTCCTTTTTCTTTTTATTATTAGCAGTTTTCTTCAACTCCTCACAAACACCTACAGTTGTTGGATTTAACCACTTGCTCCATTGAGAACCACCTCCAAAATGAGCTAAACATATTCTTAGCTTTGGAAAATTCTTGAGAATTTTAACGTAGTTCAGAGGATGAGTAAAATAATTACATAATTCCTTCTTAGATTTTCTTTTGTAAAATGGTTCAGGAAAAATGGTATAATCAATTTTTTGTTCCAATTCCTCGATTATTTTACGTTTGCTTGCTCGATAATATACTGGACCACTTTTTGAGCAATGAGCTATTATAGGCAAATTGTGATCTTCTGCATATTGATAAATATCATTTAACCTTTCATCGTAAGGAAAATAACCCAAAGGTGGGTATAGCTTTAATCCACCAAAACCGTTTTGTTCAACAAATTCTTTGACCAAAGAAGTTATTTCTGGTCTTCGAGGATCTATTGCAATAAAAGGTATTATTTCAGTAAATTCATCATTAGCATCAAGCTTTTCTTTTAATTTAGATAATTTTTCCAACTGCTCTCGAAAACCTCGTTTAATAGAACCAGCTTGCATATAATTCATATCCATAGATAGAACAACAAATTTAGTCAAAGTATTAGTTGGATAAAACTGTCGAATGTAATTGAAAATATCTTCCTGTTCTTCACAACTAATTAAGCGAAGAAAATTTGCATAGCGATCAAATAAATCGCTACCGGTTTGTTTTATTCTATTATTTAACCAACGAGCAAATCCTACATGATAACGAGAAATAAAACGAACTATACCCATTGGATAAAAATTCCTTGGAATATCTTTATTCGTAAAAGTATGAATATGACAATTATGAATAATTATTTTATGATCAATTGACTTTTCCAATAAAAAACCCCAAGTACACTAGTTATTATCATTAAAAAAATATTATGCTAAATGTTTTTATTTCAATTTTTTATTTTATAACGAGGAGGTATGTTTGTTGAGTGAAAAACAAAGTACGATTAAAGAACCACTGGCTTCATTAGGAGATAGAATTATAGCTTATATTATAGATTTTTTCATTATGCAACTAGGAGCTCTAGCTGGTGGAATCCTTATCCTAATAGCTTGGGGTATAACTGTAGCTATTGATGCTGGATCAGGAGGTATAAATGACGAAGTATATGTTATTTTACTTTCAATTGTTGGTGTATTAGCATTCTTAGTATGGATGGGATTTGATATTTACTACATGGTTTTCTGGCAAATCAGACATGAAGGACAAACCATAGGTAAAAGATTCAAAAGAATAAGAGTGATGATCATTGAAGATTTGGATGAAGGCAAGATTCGCAGAATGGCCAAAAACGATACAGGCGTTGCTCTTTTGCGCTTAGTTTTCTCAATTATTGACTTTCTATTCTTTGGTTTAGTTGGTGTGTATTTAATTAATAGTAATCCTAATCGTCAGAGATTTGCTGATCAACAAGCAAAAACTATTGTAATTCTTGATAGTGGATAGATTCCTAAAAAGAATCTTATTTTCTTTTTTCTTCTGTTTAAAACGTTTACCTGGTTAGCTTAACCTTAAATAATGATTTAATTGTAAAATTGAAACCAATACGATATGTACAATTATTCCTATCGGTTTCTTGACATAAGATTTAAGTTTGAGAAGTTTATTGAATAATCCATAAATCAAAGTAAAAAAATGAAAAATGGTGAATTTGTAAAATGACAAAAACACTTTCCGAGATATCATATAAGCGCAAAGAAGTAAAACAAGGTTATACAGATAAAGCGCTTCATATTGATTTATCTAATTTCTCAATTAAAGAATTAGATATTCCCAAAAAAGTTCGTGAAGTATTCATTGGTGGTAAAGGTTATGATCTTTGGTTAATGTGGGAAGTCATGCCAAAGGATAAAATCTTAAAATGGAATGATCCAGGAAATCCACTTTGTATTGCAGGTGGTCCATTAGCAGGAACAATGGGTTATCCAGGAGCAGGAAAATCAATAGTAACTACAATTTCTCCTCTTACTGATATTATAATTGATTCCAATGTTGGAGGGTTCTTCGGACCTTGGATGAAATATGCTGGATTTGATGCCCTACGAATTGTCGGTAAAGCGAAAGAACCTGTTGTAATAGTCATAGATGGTCTTAAGGAAAAAATTTGGATTGAACCAGCAAAAGACCTACCAATGGAATCGCATTTATTAGCTGAGATACTCAATGCAAAATATGCAATTACAGATGAGGAAACTGGTAAAGACGATAAATTATTTGTTTCTGTAGTATCAGCTGGTCCAGGTGCAGATAATGCTTATTTTGGTTGCTTAAATTTCTCTTGGTGGGATAATAGAAGAGAATTGAACCATTTAAAGCAAGCTGGTAGGGGTGGTACAGGAACAGTCTTTAGAGACAAGAATATTGTAGCTATCGTAGCCCACTGCCCAACAGTTGATTTTGATTCACAAGATCCCGCTGATCGTGATACTGCGAGAGAAGTTGGCAGAGCTCATTCAGGCGAAATCATTAGGTTAGATAAAACACAAAACAGAATGAGAGTAATTGGCACTGCTCACTTGCCTTCAATTATGAGTGAATTTGATCTCTTACCAACATACAATTTCAAATACGGTAGAGATGATAATGGTAAAGACGAAACCCTTTGGGGTGAAGTTTACGAAAAAATATTCACCAATACGGGTAAAGGATGGGATGGATGTTGGCGTGGATGCGCCATTAATTGTGCACATTGTGTTGAAGGAGTAGAATTACAAACAGGACCATTTAAAGGAGAAATTGTTTGTGTAGATGGCCCAGAATACGAAACTATAGCTGGTTGTGGTAGCAATCTAGGTGTTTTTGATCCACATCATGTGGTTGAAATGAACTTCTATTGTGACACTTATGGCTTGGATACGATAAGTGTTGGTACCGCAATGGCTTTTGTTATGGAATGTTATGAAGCAGGTATATTAAACAAAGAACGAACAGATGGTCTTGAACTCAATTTTGGTAATTGGGAAAACGCTATGGAAGCACTTCATCGCATTGCTAAAGGTGACAAAGGATTCGCAGGATTGTATGCTAAAGGTATTAAGAAAATGCAGGAGTACTTCATCGCTAATTATAACTTGACAGATGAACAAAAACAATTCGTTCAAGATATTGGCATGCAACACAAAGGCTTGGAATATTCCGAATATATGACCAAAGAATCTCTTGCTCAACAAGGTGGGTATGGATTAACACTAAAAGGTCCACAACATGATGAAGCTTGGTTAATATTCTTAGATATGGTACATAATTACATGCCCACTTTTGAGAATAAAGCTGATGCTTTATGTTGGTTCCCCTACTGGCGTACCTGGTTTGCTATTCAAGGATTATGCAAATTGCCATGGAATGATGTTGTTCCTGAGGATAACAAGCAAACAGCTGAACCTCATAAAGTCCCAGAACATATACAATATTATGCAAAAATCTACGAATCAATAACAGGGACTCCAATGGGCAATACACCAAAAGAACGAGAGGATAACCTCGTTAATATGAGTGAACGAGTTTACCAATTCCAAAGAGTCTTTAATGTTCGATTAGGGCATGGTAGAAGAGCAGATGATAGTAATCCACCTTATCGTTCAGTAGGTCCAGTTACTCTTGAAGAGTATGAGAGCCGCGTTGATCGTTATGATCAACAATTAGCTGAACATCTAAAGAAACCTATAGATGAGATTAAGAAAATGCCATTAGAAGAACGCCATGCAATAACTCGCAAGATACGGGAAGATCGATATAATAAACTACAAGACACTGTTTATGAAAAACGTGGTTGGAATCACAAATCTGGTGTCATTAAACTTTCAAAAGCAGAAAAGTTATGGCCCGACTGGCTCTTCAATGAAGTTAAACCATTTATTGAAAAATTACAAGATTAGAATTTGCATTTTTCTGCAAATTTTCTTTTCTTTTTTTATCAGATTCTTTTTCTTATATTATTATGACCTTTTTAAGAATTCATATCCAAAAATTATTATTCAATTACTATTAAGAAGAAGCATTTACTGTATTATTAGAATAATGAGTGATCGATTATGATTAAAATGATTACATTGGATTTCGATGGTACAACTGCAGACACTATGCCAACATTAGAGAAAATTGCTGTCAAGTTAATGGTTGCTAATTATAATCTTGAAGTAGAAGTAGCAAGAGAAAAATATCAAAAAACTACTGGGTTGCCTTTTGTTCAACAGATGGACATCCTTTTCCCGGACAACCCAAAGAACACCAAGGTAGTTGAGGAGTTCGAAAAGGAGAAAATTGAATCAATTTTTGATCTTCCTTTATTTGATGATACTTTAGATACAATCAGAAAATTAAGAGAAAAGGGATATTTGGTAGCAATTTCTAGCTCAACCATTCAACCTACCATTGAAAAATATTGCGAATTAAAGAATTTAGAAGTAGATGCTATACTTGGATACCATGAAGGTTTTGAGAAGGGGAAAGATCATTTTGATTTTCTGATGTCAAAATTTGATTTATTACCTGAAAATTTGGTTTATATTGGTGATTCACTTAAAGATTGTGAACGAGCGCAAAATAATGATATTTTATTTATTGGTAGAATTGGTATGTTTACTGAAGATGATTTTAATAAAATCTCAAAATCTAAACTTCTTATAAATGAATTAAAGGAATTAATTACACTTATTCCAATTATCGATAAATAGCTTGAATAGATAGATGTGATAGGATTGATCATTAGAGCTTCAATTGGCACAGCTGCTGTTTTAGGATTAGAAAAAATCAAACTACAAGCTGTACCAACAACAGCTTATTTAATGATGTATACCGATGAACCGTGTTTATCCAATTGTAGTTTTTGCCCCCAAGCTAAGGAGAGCACTAGTAAGAGTAATAAATTATCTCGAATTCTTTGGCCTAAATATCAACTTGACGAAGTTCTTTCTGCTCTAAAATTAACAGGGGGTTCCATTAAAAGACTCTGTCTTCAAACTATTCGCACAACAAATGCTAATGAAGAACTAATAAAAATTCTAGAAGAAGTTGCTAAGAAATCTCTTGATATACCAATATCAATTTGTTGTTATCCAACAACAAAAATAATATTACAAAAAATGAAAGATTTAGGGGTAAAAAGAATTGGAATTTCTTTTGATTGTGCTACACCTGAATTATTTAATAAAATTAAAACAAGTAGCAAATCTAATGATATTTCTTGGAAATTATTAGAACAAACAATTACTGATGCTAAAGCTATTTTTGGCAATCATTTTGTATCAACGCATTTAATTATTGGATTAGGGGAGACTGAAAAAGAAGCTGTCGAATTTATTCAAAAATTTCATGATCAAGATATAACTATTGGTTTATTTGCTTTTACACCCGTTATTGGTACAGCTATGGAAAAATGCAATCCCCCACCAATGGATAATTACCGTAGAGTTCAGCTCGCTCGAGAATTGATTATTAGAAAAATAACAACAATAGATAATATGACTTTTAATAACGATAACAAAATTTCTGATTTTGGCGTAAATAAGAAAATCCTGAGGGAGCTAATAAATTCTGGCAAACCATTTCGCACCTCTGGTTGCCCAAATTGTAATAGACCTTTTTATAATGAATCACCAGGAAAGGAATTATACAATTTTCCTTGGAATCCAACGGAAGGTGAAATAGAAAAGTTGTTTCAATATTTTAAAGAATTCCTTTGAAAAATGTGAAAAGCAATATAAAGAAGTGTTTTTAATAGAGTAGTAATTATTAATGCAAAACGAATTATCTGAAACCTGGCGAATCAATATGACAGAAGAAAAATTTGTTATATGCCCTAATTGCGGGGCATTATTAGAAAAAGGGATAAAATTTTGTGGCTTTTGTGGTTCCACAGTTGATAAACCAGTTGATGCTATAATTGAACCTTCACCTTTAGATAAGACTGCACATCAAGGACCAAGCAATACTAATTACTATCAAACAGAAAATCAAGCTGCTTTACGAACAGTTGTTGTAAGCGATGATTATCAAAAACAAATGGAAGCTGATGGTAAAGTACGAGTGGCTTGGATATTTGCCTGGTTAACATGGATTGTTGGTGGGCTTTTATTTCCATTAGCTATAATAGGATTAATAGTAACAATAATTTTTGCTTATGAAGCTAAGAAATTGGGTAGTCAAGATCCAAGAATAAAACAAGCAATACTTATTGCTGTGCTAGGTGTTGTAATAGATTTAGCATTTTTCATTGGTTATATAATTTGGTTTATTAGAACAGATATGGTGTTTTTTTAATCTCATTATAAAATTTCAGATGAACCAGAAAGGAGTAGCGTACCCATGACTGATAACAATTGGCGGCTGATATATACTGATACTGCAGCAGATTGCTTTTATAATATGGGGTTAGACAAAGCTATAATGCAAGCTGTAGCAATAAATGACGCCCCCAATACAATTCGTTTCTATAGATGGAAACCTTCTGCAGTATCGATAGGGTATTTTCAATCCATGAATAAAGTTGTTAATATTGAAAACTGTCAGAAATTAGGGATTGATTATATTAGAAGAATAACTGGTGGTGGAGCAGTCTATCATGATTTTGAGGGAGAGCTCACCTATTCCGTTAATTGCTTGGATTCGGACCCAATTTTACCGCAGGATATAACTAAAATCTATGAAAAGGTCTGTAATGGTATTGTAGATGGATTAAGAGAATTAGGTGTAGAATCGGAATTTGCTCCAATTAATGATATTAATCTAAAGAGCAATGGCAAAAAAATATCTGGTAGCGCATTAACAAGACGTAATGGTGTTATTTTACAACATGGTACTATACTGCGTAAAATTGATGTTGAAAAGATGTTTTCAATATTAGTTGTACCAGATGAAAAATACAAGGACAAACTTATTTCATCAGCAAAAGAACGTGTCTCCAGTTTGGAATTAGAATTAGGATTTCTCCCATCATTTGAGGATATTAGAAGTTCTCTAATTAATGGCTTGGAAGAAAAATTAAGCATAACATTAATACATGAACCAATAACCAAAACTGAAGACCTTGAAGCTAAAAGAATTGCTTCTGAGGAATTCAAACAAGATGAATGGTTATTTAAGAGATAATTCAGTAGAAAAATAAGAATATAAGAAAAGATAATTAATAGCATTAAAACAATGCATTTTTTATTAGTAAAGAAGATATAATTTTGTGGACAAATTAATAACTAAGGTATTTCAGTTTAATATTGATAGGAGCACACCATAATTGAGTGGCAGAAGAGTTACAGGACCAAAATTCTATATGGAATATGAATATGATTCCTTTACAAAAGATATGCTAATTGACCTGTTAACTATTTATGATACTTCAGATGAACTAATTACAGATGCTATACATTTACTTCATGAGAAAAATTTTGGCTCTATTTCTAAGAGAACTAGATCTGAAAAGCTTTTGAAGACATTTACACCAGCAAGTGATGCTGCAAAACCAAAACTTGATGAGCTTTTTGATTTTTACCAAAAATTAGCTGAACAACTAGAAAAATTACTAGCTGGTAATAATCAAGCTGCTGCCATCCAATTCTCTGAACAAATTAATGATAAACTCGTGAAAAAAATCGATGAATTGGGAATGAAATTTAGTAAAATTGTCCCAGCAGACCATAGCAAACAAAACCAACAGAAAACTACTACAACAGAGATGAGTCATGAAGAAGTGCTACAATTAATAAAAAGAATAGATAAATTAGAATCAAAATTAACACAAGCTATTTCTGAGACTCGAGTAGCAGTACCCACTGGCACTAGTTCTAGAAGAAGAGAAATACGTGACTTTGGAGATGCTCCGAAAATAACTGCTATTGATAGTTCAGATGGACCAATAACTGAAAGTGTTGAACGCCCATTGTTAGATGATGTTCTTGATACAGTTATTGTATCAGTAGAGAAAGATGAAGAGTAATAGTATTTAGAATAAGGATTTGATTCTTTCATAATATGGTCCAAAATCAGAATCAGATAATAATTCTTGGACTAATTTTTCAGCTGAACTTCTATCAATTTTAGATAATGAGCGAATTATCCCTAAACAATCATCAACAAGTTTTTCTTTTTTCATTTTCTTAAAGGCATCTTTAAAGAGGGGTAAAATTTCCTTCTTCTTCAATATCTGAACTAATGCCCAGGACGCTTCTTCTGCTTCATCTTCTTTAAATAATTGTAATTTGAGTTCAGGAACAGCAGTTTTTTCCTTTAATTGTCCTAAAGCAAAAGCAGCTTTCTTTCGAACAGCTATTCTTTTATCACTTAAAGCGGCAATAAGGGTTTTTGATGCTCTTTTATCTTTAATCTCCCCAAGAGCCCAAGCAGCAAATTCCCGAACATTATGATTTTCATCATTTACTAATAAATCTATCAAATTTGAAACAGCTTTTCTACGGCGAATCTTACCTAAAGCAAAAGCAACATTTTGTCTTACAAGATAGTGATTGTCATTCAATGCTTCGATAAGACTATCACTATTAAAATTCTCGTTAGCAAAATACCCAATAGCAAATGCAGCTTCTGCTCGAACTTCAGGTGAAGGATCTTCTTTAATAGCAAGTAGAAGTGGTTCAATAGCTCTTTTATTTTTAATTTCTTTTAATGCCCTTGCTGCTTCACGTCTTAAATTTTCATCGGGATGAAGAAGAGCTTTAATTAGAGGTGTAACAGCTCGATCATTTCCCCATTCTCCTAAAATTGTTGCCGCATTAATACGAGTTGAGGGATCATCTGATTTTAAATCTTCAATATACTGTGTAAGTGTTTTTTCATATTCCTGCATATCCCTTGTACTCCTTCAGAGACTTGTTCATTATAAAAATAGGTGAATTATTACAATAATATTTCCTTTTTAAGGGGTATTTTTGTTAATTTAATCACAAATCTATAAATTTAATAGCAGAAAATGATAATGCAACTAAAGGTTAGGCATTAGAGGTAAATTCATGACAAAATTAGAGATCAAAGGACTTCTATTAGATTTCGATGGTGTAATTTCTTCACTTATGCCTAGAGTAGGCTGGTCTTATTTAGGAGCACTAAAAAAGGTAAAACCTGATATTAAAAGAGAGATTGTTATTGAATCTCTTTATACAGCTGGAGAACAAATGCTCACTCGAGATAATGTTAATCCATTATATCCATTGTTAATGATTAGAAAACTATCAGATATAAAAGCATTGAATTTCTTTCAAAAGATTAAATTTATGGTTACTGGTGGAATTATGTATTTCAAGGGCAAAGATAATATTATACCACAACCCGGAGTGAATGATGTCCTCTATGAACTGTCAAAGAATTATAAATTAGGAATTGTAACAACCGCTGAAAGGAGAATCATTGAGAAAGCAAAAACAATCATTCCAGCATTGGAAAAATTTAGTGTTATTGTTACTCGAGAAGATTGTAAAAATACAAAACCACATCCTGAAGGCATCCTAAAAGCATTACGAAACCTCAATCTAAAAGCTGATCAATGTTTATATGTTGGTGACCTTCCTACAGATGTGGTTGCTGGGAGAAGAGCCAACATAAGAGTTGTTGGTATTTTGGGTGAGTTTAAAGATATAGCAAAAGGTCGTATAATGAGCTATAAACCAAACTACATTATACCATTACTAAAGGATCTTCCAAGTCTTTTGAATCAAATTAATACTATTTAATCATTCTTCTTCAGAGTTAATTCTGCTCATTTTTTTATCGAATTGAATTTTAATATCTTCTATTTTCAAGATAGCATTACATTTAGGACAATGTTGATGAGTTTTTATATATTGAACTAAATGACTTGCATGTGCTTGAGCAGAGCATTTAGGACAATAGGCGAGGATATCGTCATAGATTATTGGTTTATCACAACATGGACAAATAGGAATTTCAAAATCACAATTTGTGCAAATTGATTCTGAGGAACTACATTCGTGTGAGCAATAATAACAAGGGAATTTCTTTCTATCTTTAATCTTAAATCCTTTTTTGGTGAAAATCCCTTTTAAGGAATCAAAAGACCCAAGGTAATTTAATTCATTAATCGAATCCCAGAAAGCCAATGTTTTAGAAATTTCATCCACATCAATAGCTAAATTATCAGCTAATTGTTGGATTGTAATCTTCGAACCTTCATCTAAAGATAAAAGATATCGAAAGAGTTTCAATTCATTTGCTTTAGTATCTTGGTCTTTTCTTTCGCCGAAAATAGCTTTTCGCTCTTTCAATTTTCTGTAGCTCACAATCCCCAGAAATGTAACTAATGCTACGAAAGCAAGTGATGCAAACAAACCAGTGAAAAGTAACCAATAACGAAATGATGGTATACTATTAGGATCAAGAGGATCGGAACCTCTTCTAATCTCTTGCCAGTCACTATACCCGTCACCATCGGTATCCCAATTGTTAGGATCGGTTCCATAAAGCATTACTTCTTCATAATCAGATAATTTATCATCATCGGAATCTTCATCCAATGGATCAGTATTATATAACATTACCTCATCAAAATCATTCAATCCGTCACCGTCTGTATCAGGATTTGTAGGATCAGTATGATAGATAGTTTCTTCTTCATAATCACTCAATCCATCTTGATCTCTATCAAAAGTAATTATTTGAAAATCAGGGTTACAAGATGTTAATCCTAAGAAAATTCCTCCCTTATAATAATATAAAGCATTTAATCCACCACTAGTTGTGATGGTTAATATTTCAATTAAAATGTCAGGGCTTGTTATTTCAATCAATGTTAGTTCTACATAATTTGATGAGACCAATAGATAATTATCAAAATTGATTATGATGTTATATGAATTAGTCGTATAAGATGAAACTAAAATAGGATCTTCTGGGTTTGAAACGCTGATAACCATTATGCCATATTTTGCAATATAGACATAATCACCTATTATCACAAAATCTTGAATACTTGAGCTAAAATAATGACTCACCAATTCTCCTATTTCATAACCATCTGTTTCAGCAATTGAATAAATTAATAATTCGTAGTCAGTAGCCACATATGCTAAATTACCTGATATTTCTATTTTAAAGAATAATTGACTGTAAGAAGGCATATCAGCTAATGTTTCAGTAAGATGTGCTGGATCACTAACATCAACAATGAAAAATCCTTCACTTCCAGCTGTTATGTATGCCATAGAATCTCTGACAACTATATCATAACAATCGCAATAAAAATAACCTCTATTTATTGGTAATGCAGGATTTGACACATCTAAAATAATCATCCCTAGATTAGAATTCGCTACATATAGAAAATTATCTTTTAGATATAAACTTCTAGTTATTCCTCCCGGATTAAATTCACTAATTTTGGTAATCTCTAATGTGTTTGAAATATCTAAGATAACAATCCCTCCAGTATAATCAGCTATAAATGCCAGATCACCATCTACTACTATATCTGCTGTTAAACCACCACCAATATCTTTAACATGTGGCAAGTAAGGTAGTGAGTCTATTGAATAGATATCCACTCCATCATAAAATGAAGAAGTGAATAAATAATTCCCTTCAACAAAGATATTCGTTATAATATATAATTGAGGTGAATAAGCAACTAAAGTATAAATGTTTGAATGATCAGTGCAGTTTAGAATCATTAATCCATAAAAGCCTTTACCAATATATACTATAGAATCTTTTACTACTATATCATTCAAATAATAATTAGGATATTCAACTAGATTGATTGGATTATAAATGTCACTTATATCAATTATACTCATGAATTGATCTGTATTATTTGTTGAAAAAGTATAGAGCCTATCATTTTCTATTGCTAAGTTATAATAATCATCACCATCAGAGTAATAGCTTATTTCCTTTGGTGCTGTGGGGATTGATAAATTAAAAATTCGTATTCCATCAGTGCTCGAAGCAATGAACGCACAATCATTTTTTATTTTGATTTTATAAGGAACACCTGAAATAGTTGTAGAATTTACTAGATCAATATTGCTCAAATCGCTCATATCAAAAATCATCAAATTAGTATAGTAATCTACTACATAAAGATATGAATTATGATAAGCAACATCAGATATGTGTTGACCACTTGTATACCAATAAAGTAATGATATGGAATTTACATCGCTACAATTAATTATTTCAAATCCATCATCAGCACTAGCTTGAACAATAATACTATTATTAATTACTAGAAAAGCAGTATTATATGAATTAAGTTCTACTGAATTGTAAGTGTTTAACAAAATTGGATTATTTAAATTAGCAATATCGTAAACAATTATTACTCCATCATTAACTACATATAAAGTTTCATTAGCAACATATAAATTATCAATTTGTCCTAAATTTTCAGTCCAATTACCTAAAATATTATAGATTTCAGCTTGCGTTTCTATTTGATTTTGATTATCAATTGATTGCTTTGTATAATCAAAACTATTAACAAGAAATAGAATTGAAACAAAAATAGTAAGTAAAAAACCAGCTTTTGCTTTTGAAATAATAATATGGTATCCCATTATCTCCACAAATCTTACTCAATTAATACTAGGGAATAATGGTTTAAAGTAGTATAATAAGTTAATGAAAAAAAAAAGAAGAAAAAAATGAGATTATGCTTTTAAAATCTCATCTATATCTTTTTGGTCTAAAATCTCTACTTTGCCGTCTTTAACATCTATGACAGCCATTTCAGCGGTTATACCACTCTCATCTTCTTCAACAGCAGCTTTCAAAGCATCAAGAGCTAATTTAATAGCAGCTTTCTTAGTAAGATTTTTCTTGTAGTTTTTCTTCAAGATTTCCTTTGCTGTTGCTTCGTTTGAACCAATAGCTGTGGCTAAACAACTAAAGATAGCCCCCCCAGGATCGATGAAGTAGAGTGATGTTTCACCTTCATAAACACTGCCAAATAGCACTGCAATACCAAATGGACGAGCACCGCCATATTGGGTAAAGGATTGTAAATAATCACCTATCTTTTCAGATAAGACTTCTGGATCAATAACTTCACCATAAGTGATTCTTTCTATTTGTGCTTCTATTCGGGCTCTTTGTAATAATGCACGACCATCTGCAGAATAACCAGAGAATGTAGATGCAATATGATCATCAATTTTGAATACCTTGTCAGCTGATTCAATGAGTTCAAATGAACGTTTTTGACCTGCAAGAACCACGCATGTATCAGTTTTGACTCCAACTGCAGTACTACCCATTTTAACTGCTTCGCGAGCATATTCGACTTGAATAATTCTTCCATCAGGGGAGAATATTACAGTAGCTTTATCGTAGCCAAATTGACTTGGTTGTGAAAACATCTTAAAGTGCTCCTCCTAGTTCAATTATTTCTGCTTTTGATAGTTCTCTGAATCCTTTACTATCAATAACCACTGCGCGAATGCCATCACCGGTAGCAGTGTCTCTTTTAATTGCTGCTTTTAGAGCTTGTAAAGCTATTTTTACTCCTTCTTTTTCTGTCATGTCCTCTTTATACATTGCTTCTAGTACACCAAAAGCAACAGGAGAACCTGAACCTGAGGAAAACCAATCGTCTTCAGATAATGAACCAGCCATATCAAATGAGAAAATGTGTGGTCCTGCTTTATCCCATCCACCTACTATCAATTGAACATAATAGGGGAAGTAAGAACGATATTGGCCATAAAGCATATTCTTTACAAGGTTAGCTATCATGGAAATCTTTGGTCTTCGTTTACGATCTAGCTCGAAAAGTCGTATTTGTGCTTGCATAATATCAATGATGTATTGGGCATCAGATACTAGTCCCGCAATTGTAATAGCTGAAAAATCGTTGAGTTGATGGACTTTTTTAGCATGATCAGAAGCCACTAGCGTTCCCATGCTTGCTCTCATATCAGCAACTAGAACAGCACAATCTTTGCATTTTATTCCAACAGTTGTGGTTCCTTTTGCTAATTCTTTTTCAATATCAACATTTGGTTGCATGAGTTCAACCTCTAATTATAGTTATTTGTTATATTATCATTAGGACGTCTCTATATAAAATGACTAACCTTCTAACATTATTTAATGCCAGAAATACAGTCTAAAAATAAATTTTTTGCTTGTACAAATTATTGCAAAAAAAAAGGTTTTTTTTAGTTTTCAGGTAAACTCTTTGAAGTATTTAACCAAGTTATAAGTTGCTTTTGGTATTCTATTTCAGAGGTTGTACTTCTTTGCCAGTCATTATATTTTATTTCAGAATCAATACCAAAATTGGTCAATACTTGAAAAATATATTGAGATAATTCATCCATTGCTTGTTCGTATTTGTAATTTTGATTGTCGTTCTTATCTGGTAGAATGTTGATGATCGCTTCATTATTGTAAACTCGTAAAGTAGCTGACGCGCGGCTATCAACAAGTTGCCAACGAATAACAAGCTCTTTGCCTTCTGTGTGAGAGATGTATCTAAAAGCACCAAACCATTTTCCTATTAATAATGCAGCTAATTCATCAAGGGGAACTTTAGCATTAAACATAATTCTTTGTTGTAAATATGAATCTGTAAACTGGTGTAAATTAACAGCATTTTGCATTTTAATTATTTCAGATAATATAGTAGTTCCTTTCTCAGAAAGCGAATACCCTATCTCAGATTTTGTAATTAATTCCTTTGATAGAAGTCGATTTACTGCCTTTGTAATTTTTTGTTGATGTTTTCCTAGCTGTCTTTTAATACCTGAGAAGGAAAAGGAAGTATACCCTTCAGCTGACATTTCTGTTGTAGCTAAGAGAAAAAGCACTTCTAATTCATCTTTTGTTAGGTAGGAATATTCATCAGTATAGAGTATATTTGGCCTTACATTAATTTCAATTGCCGAAGGGGCAGTTATTTGGGTAAAATTATCAGAATAAAGCTCCATAGAATATACCTACTTCTTCAAATAACTATAACGAATCAAATATATAATGACTTATATTCATTATGTTTATTTATTATATCTTTTCTAATTACAAAATTAATATTTGCATAGTTATTTTATTAATTTCTGGTTAAAAAAAAGCAAAATCATAAAAGATTAAGAATGAATTGTTATTATAATAACATTAGTTTATTTATTGGTTGGATTGTGTAATGAGCAAGATGCGAGAAAGTGAACTAAAAAAACTATATCTCGAGAGACTTCGAAAAGCAGGTTATCAAACAATACCTCAAGTAGTTGAAATACTTCCACCCACAATTATGAATATTATTAGTTCTAGCATCGATACTGCCGAAAATTTATTTGTGTCAGCTTTAAAAGCTCATTTAAGATTGATTCAAAAAGAACATTCTGGAGATCCACCCAATGGTATTAATCGCGCTTTAACAGATTTAGGCTATATGAGTGTACAAGAAATAGCTGATGCTGATGCAACAATTATCGCTGAAGCATTAAGAATAAGTATGGATAAAGCAGGGGATATTGTTCTTTATTGCATTGAACTTACTGTTAGAGGTGTTAAAGATGAAATTGAACCTTCAGGGAATATAATGGATTCTTTAGACAAAGAAATTTCGCACCATCTTGATGCACTTGAAAGGGGAGAACAAGAACATAAAAAGAAAATTCTTGTGAAAGAATCAGTACAAAAAATTCAAGAAACCATTAAAATGCCAGAAGAAGGATTTGTAATAATAGCAGAGCAGAAGAAAAGAATTGAGTATATTATTGATGAATTCATAGCTGTTTTTCCCGCTTGTACAGGATTTGCTTTATATAATAAACGTGGAGAAGGAATACTTAGCATAGCAAAAAATGGGGAAGCAAGAGTAACGTTAGCAAATATTCATGATAGCATTCCATCTATTTTTTGGAAAATCAGCCTCCGTCTAGAAGAAAGAGATGAATATGGTTGGGTATCAGCTCTACCTCATCTTGTATGGATTGAAGCCATTCGTGACAGGAGCTTAAAAAGACAACTTTCCTTTATTGCATTATTTGTGTTTGAATCAAAAGCACATGAAGGTGTAGGTACTGCAACACCTACAATTAAAGGAATAAAGAAAGAAATCGAGAGAATAATTTACAAAATAAAGAATGAATAGAAAAATTATTTCTTCTTTATAGCCTTATCAAGATCTGTTTCATCTTCCCCTCTTCTTTTCACTTTAATTGTTGATTCTTGACCTGTTAATTCTCTTTCAATTTTCAAGATATCAATTTTTGATAAGGGTCTTAGAAGTTGATTTTTATAAGCTAATAGAATAATAGTATCTTTTATGGTTTGAGCTATCTCAGGGGATTTTTTAGATAACCAATCCATATAGATAATAGCATCCGGCTCAAGAAATTTATTTACAATCATTGTTGCACGAATTTCTTTTTCCTGCATCTTACGATTAGCTTCCTCTAGCTTCTTCTGCTCAAGCTCTTTTTGAATGGAAGCAGCTAAGAGCTCTCGTTTTCTCTTTTCGCGGAGGCTATTTAATTCATCATCAGTCATTTTTCTTACTCTCAAATGGTGCTTAATTATAGAACATACATAAGGTTTTGTGTATTGACCAAATTTCTCTATTCAATATTTGCATGTCGTCCTTTCATATCAGACTCTGTTATGCGCTTATGGATTGCCAATTGTGCAATTATACTTTCAATAACAATAGCAACAGCAAATTCAAATTGTGTTTCTATAAATGGTTTATTCTCAGATGTTCGATTGTACCAACTTTCAGGATCTAGTCTACCAGGTACCTTAATCATAATATCAACCATTTTACCAAATTCTGAAGCAATTAATGAAGTAAAGCCAATTGAGACCATTTTCTTTTTTGTAGCTTCTTCAACATAGCTGTTGGTATACGGTGTGCTACCACTACCACTAATTGCTACTAAAATATCATTTTTCTTTCTAAAACGCCAATCATCATCTAAATGAATATTAAATCCTAAATGTTGGAATCTCATAGCATGCATCGATGCTACTATACCACTTAGTCCTGCACCGACCCAAAATACCTTCTTAGTAGAAGAAGAGCTTAAATCGATAAATAATTTAACCATTTTAATTACTTGAGCTTGAGTTTCAGCATTTTTGAGAATTTCTTGTACAGCTTTCTCTGCATTATCAATAACACTATCAATCACGCTTTGGAATGTTCGCACAGGATTCTTCTCAGAACGTAACATACCAGTAAGTCCTATAGAGACTAAAAGAGCTGATAATTCAAATAAAGTTCCCATAGGTGATAACGAACCTTTCATCTCATCAGGGATTTGATTATGTGAGAAAACAAAATCCTTATCGGTTTCGATTTCTGGTGGTTCTTCAGCTTTTTGGAGCTTCTTAGACTTAGGCACAACAAAACAAATATCAGCAAATCTACCTAATCGAGATTTTTCATTTTGAGTTAAAATTACTATCTTAGCTTCAGCATCAATGCATACACCAACATTAGCTACAGTAGTTGATGTTTTACCAGAACCTGAAAAGGCAATCACAATATCGTCAGCAGTTACCGGTAAAGCTAATGTTCGACCTATTATTGATACTTGAAAACCAAGATCTTTTAGCATTTCAGCAAAAAACTCAACTGCTCGACCACTACGACCCATACCTGTTACATGAATTATGTGTCGTTTTTTCTTTGCTTCTTGAAGTAAATCATAGAGAGCCTTAATACTTTCACCTTGATTTAACAAGGCTTTTCTCGTGCGAGAAGCTTGAGAAAGAAAAATATTACTAGCTCTGATTAATCCTCCAAGATCATTTAAATCAGGTTCGGCTATATTTTCTTCATTGACTGGTTTGCTCATGAACACGCCACCAAATAATGCGTTTATTTCCTATTTCAACAAATCTGTGATTTGTTTTGAAAGTACATGATTTTTTGTCCTTACATAGAAATGCAAACTATGAAGTTAAAAGTTCTTTTATCACGAAGAAATTGATTTATTTTATAATACTGATTATATTATTAGTTGTTCTTGATCTACTTTTCTCTTCTTTAATGACAAATCAAATACATTAAACTCAGTGCCATCAAATAACTCTACAGTCTCTTTATCAAGAGTTCTAGCAGCAGCTATTCTACCTATTGCGTCTGCTTTCATGATACCAGAACCTGATGTCCCACTTACCCATTGTATATTTGATACCTTCTCAATGATAGGATTTTTATCAGGCCAATAATAAGCATAGTAACCAGCCCATTTTGAAAATAATTGATAATTTGCTAATTTTGGGAAATAGTGTAATAAAACTGGTTCAATGACATTTCTAAAGAATGATTCTTCAGCTCCTGGAGGATATTTTTCCATTTCAAAGGGATAACCTAAATCAGCAGCACAACCAACCATAAGAAGATTACTTTGCAATACTGGCTTAACATACACTCCCCCTGTAGGTAAAATTATCACAGGTAATTTAACATTAACATCGGATGCAATTTGCTTTGAATCAGAAAGCTTAACTAGAAACATTTGCCTTCTTTTAGGGTAAATTTGAGATGCAATACCAATAGGCGATAAGAGACTATTAGACCATGCACCTGTGGCAAAAATATAGTTATCAGCGTGATAATTTGTTGAATGAGAATCTGTTATCGAAGTGGCCTTTATATCCTCCCATGGAGGATAACATTGTTCCTTATGTGATAAGTTTACAGCTGTTATTTCAGTATCAAATCTGATCTTCCCGCCTAATTTTAGAAATTCATTAGCATAGTAATTAGCTAAATTCATCGCAGATAATGAGCCACAACGACGACCAAAGACTATTCGATAAATATCATTGAAAGGATCACTTTTTTGATAGTTAATATGAAGATTATTACTTAATTGATCTAAAGCTAAGATTTCAAATTGATCCCTTTTATGATCTAATCTATCAAATCCAGCTTTTGCAGTATACCAATCTTTAAGTGAAAACATCCAATAATAACCTAAATTTTTCAAAGCTATTTTTTCAGCTATACTTTCATAAAAAGCTATTGAGGAAGAAGAGAGAATACGACTAGTTTCAGAAGAGAATAAATTCCTGTAAAGAGCAGCACTTTTTGAAGTGTTTCCACGAGCTACTTTATCATTATTTTCAATTACAAGTACCTCTTGTTTGGGGTTTTGTTGTTTGAGATGAAATGCTGTACTTGTTCCAATAACACCTGCACCAATTATTATTGTATTATATTTCAATGAAAACACCTTACAAAGAATTAATTTCGTAAACTTAATCTATCATTCTAGTATTATAAAATCTATATTTAATTTTCTTATGGAAGCCTCATAAGAAAAGAAAAGCAATTAAATGATAAAAGTTGAGTTTGTACACCTAAGTATTCCAAGAGATGAATAAAATGGTTGAACCATTCATGGGAACATTTGAGGTTTCTGAAATAGAATCCGCTGTAAATACTGATGCTATAATTATTGGCGTACCATATGAAGATAAAACTATAATCTATATTGAGGGGACAGATGAGGCACCTAATAAAATACGGGAGATTTCACACAATTTCTCAGGGCAAAGTTTTACTTCGCAGAATATTCATAGTTTGAATGTTCTTGACTATGGGAACATTGAAATTGGTTTGCCCTATGATGAATCAGTGGAAAAACTAAGTAGGAAAATATCTGAAATTCTCAAGAAAAATTCATTGCCTATTGTACTTGGTGGAGATCATTCTATTGCATTAGGTACTGCTACTGGTATACTAAAAAGTGAAACGAAAATCGATGCTATTGTATGGTTAGATGCTCATTTAGATTTGATGAATGAATACCCAGAAAAGGAAAAATATACCCGAGCAACTGTTTTAAAGCGGATTATTGAGCTTGGAATAATTAAACCAGAAAATATCTATTATATTGGTAGTAGAGGGCATAATTTAGGATTAGAGGAAATTGAGCTAATTAAAAACAAGGAACAGCAACTACTCGAGAGTAAAGATTTTAACAACCAAATAAAAGTATATGGCTTTCTTGAAAATTTAAAAAAGAAGCACAGTGATATTTACCTTTCATTAGATATTGATGTATTAGATCCTGCTTTTGCTCCAGGTGTTAGCGTCCCCGAGCCAGGAGGTTTATCAACCCGAGAACTTCTCCAAGTGGTGCAATCTCTTGCAAAACAGATTAAATGTTTTGAATTAGTAGAAGTTAATCCAAAATTAGACTTCAACAATATGACTTCAAATGTTGCCTGTAAAGTTATTTTTGAGCTTTTTGATTCATTATGATGACGTGTTAGTAGAATAGAAAGTTATTAAAAGTTGGATGTGATTTTATTCTACCATAAATTAGCGGAAGAAATTATTTTTATTTAATGAGTGAAGTAAAACTATATGCTTTAAAGGAGATTTCTCTTTATGAAACCATTATTACCTGTTGAAGATATACAACATCGTTTGAAAAAATATCTATTAGAAACAGGTAAAATTCACACTCTCATACCAAAAAATGCTATCCTAATAGCAATCAAAACACCTGAGCAAATTCAAACAGGTATGTCAAATAAAGTATTTTTCTTGGATATTATTTTTTCAGTTTCGGGAAGTGAAATACGTAAAAGTGTTGTTTTGCGAATTTATCCTGAAAAGCACGATCCTCTAAAACCTCAAAGGGAATTTAGCAAATTAGGCCGATTACAAGGAGCACCAATTCCTGTACCAAAGCCATATATACTCGAGGTAAATCCTAATGTATTAGGATATCCTTTCTCTATTATTGAAAGAATTCCTGGTGAAACATTAGAAAAAGCCATTAAAAATTACTCTAAAGAAGACTTTGAGAAATTCATTGAAGGATTTGCTCAATATTTAGTTAATCTTCACAATTTCCGTTTCAGTAATTATGGAGTTGAAACACCTAAGGGTATAATTAAAGAAGAAATACCCTATGAAAAATTCATTCTCAATGATATTAATCGCTCACTATCTTTTCTAGCTAAAGCTGGTTATTATGTAGACCCCCTTCAGAAATGGTTTATGTCTTTTAGAAAGCAATTAAAATTAGAGCGATTTTCTTTATTACATGGAGACCCTCAACCACGAAATATTATGGTTAAGGGGGCTAAAATAACCGGACTAATTGATTGGGAATATTCTCGTTTAGGGGATCCAGCTTTAGATGCTGGTTGGACTTTGTTCTTTTTCTCACTTTATCCCGAACTTAATAACTATCGACATCAATTCTACAATTCATATTACTCTCGAGTGAAGTTACCTGATATTAGCAATCGTATTTTCTTTTATGAAGTATATACTGCTACCAGGATGATGGCTTTCGCTGTAAGTGCTCGAGATTATTCGACAGATAAATTCAAAGAAAGCGGAGTGTTCTTGAATAAAATACAAGAAGCATTCTTCAAATATGAAGAACGAGTTCGAAATATTATTGCTGAAAACCGTAATTAGAAGATAAGATAATTTTCCTTATATAATTTTATTAGTTTTATTGCAAATAAATTGATAAGAGATTCAATGTAATAAGCATATTACAGACATAATACAAAGGTATTTTTTAAGTAGATTAGAGTCGACATTAGAAGGTTAGTATATTGGCACTTGACAATTGGATTACATTTAATTTAACAACATCGGGACCATTAAATTTGAAACGAACTCTTGAAACTGGGCATAGCTCCTTTCCGTTACCTAGAAGTGATAAATCAGACAGATACTACATGGCTGTAAACATACCAAATAGCACTAAAAAAGCACTCACAAGATTTTATCAAAAAGGATCAAAGATCATCGTAGATATAAAACCTCATTTGGAGAGTTTAACTGAAAATGACGTTAAAGCAATTAGAAAATTAATGCGAAGATCACTAGGTTTAGATTTAAATTTAGAGGAATTTTATGCTGCCTACAAAAAAGATCCTATCGCATCCACATTTCAACTTTGTAATGGTGTTCGATTAACTTGTGCCCACAATCATTTTGAAAGTTTAATATCCTCTATTTTAACTCAAAATAGTAGTATTTGGAAATGGATTGGTCAAGCTAGAAAGATCCAAGAATTAATGGGAGATAAATTTCCAACAGAACATTTCATGATGTATGATTTCCCAGATCCCAAAACAATGTATCGAATGAAACATTTACTCAAAGAAGCAAAGTTAGGTTATAGAGAAGAATATGTAATAGCTACCACTGAATATATTGCTAACTTTCAAGTTAGATTAGATAAACTTGAGCTTCTTTCAACTTTAGATGCTAAGAGGGAACTTTTACAATTAAAAGGCATAGGGTCTAAAGTAGCTGATATGTTCTTACTATATGGATTAGGTAAAATAGATGCTCCGCCTACAGATATATGGATTCAAAGAGGAGTATCAAAAATCTTCTTTAAAGGTCAAGAAAAATCTCTTGAAGAATGTCGCGATAAATTAGTGGAACATTATGACAAATGGGCAGGCCTAGCACAATTATACATCTATGATTGGATTCGAGGAACTAACTCTTGTTAATTAGTATTACTCATAATAGTTATGTCACAATATTGTTCTTCATCCACTTCATAAGAACGAACATCTAAACGATATAATTTTTTAGTGATGCTTGATTCGAGAATAATTTCTGAGTGAGCAAAATTCAAATGATCTTGATGTTGCTCTAATTCGTTCTCATATAATAACCCAGAAAGACCTACTAAGCCTTTAGCAATTTTATAAAGCACAATTTTCTCTTCTTTACTCATCAATAATTGATTAAATGATTCGATTGCTCGTTCTCCCAAATCATAAAACAAATCCTCAACCTTGATTTTACCATTATATTGTATTTCAGTGAAATCAAATCGATTATCATCACAATCCGGTCCTACAGCGAGTGACCAGCTAGCTACAAGTGATTTATATTTAGAATCAATTTCATGCAGCATTCCTTCAATTTCATCTATAACAGCTCTATCTCGTAAGAAGGGAATATCAGATACTTCTCTACCTTCTTCTTTTAATCGCGCTAATAAATTATTTACAACAGAATCAAGAAATGCTCGTTCAAATTCACTTAATTGATTATTAATCTCTTCAGCCAAAAAAATGCTTTGAAAACAAATACCATTGCTAAATGAGCTATGAATGACATAACCTTCTTCATCAATTTCTTGTTCTTCATTAGAAAGTGGTGGATGGAAATTAATACGTATAATAGCTGAATTTTCATCATTAAATTTTATGTGACCATCTTCAAAGAAAATTGAAATTGCATAAAGACTACTAGATAATAATAGAATAATATCAGTAGAAATGATGCGTTCATCTTGAGGTACTTGAAATAGGAAAACACCTTCACTAGTAGCCCAACGCATTGGTCCCATAGACATTTTAAGTCCTCATATTGCTAATTTTGTATTTGTTTTAACACTACCTATAAACTATTCGTATCAAACTATTTTTCAGGAGACTCATCAGTTATTATTTCCTCATTAGTATCCTTTTCAACTAATATTAGATTTTCTTCATCATCAACAGGTTGCTGAAGTATTTTACTAAATTCTTTCTTTCGTCCATTACTAATTGAAAGTATTATAATGGAAACTAACATTATCAAGAAACCCAAGATTTGTATACCAATTTCAGTTGGAGAATAACCACCAACCGAGGGATTCCATTCATAAAATATAATGATGCCTGCAAGAACTGGTAAAACAACTTGAATTGCGGTCCATATTGGAAGAATAATAACTCCAGGACCGTTTTGATAAGCAATATTCAGCAGAATAGCACCAATAATACTTACTAATGCAAATAATGCTACAAAAGACCAAGTGTAAAGCCAAGCCTCACCAAATAACGCCCCAATGAAGCCTCTGTCTCGAACAGCAGTAGCAACAGCTTTATTAAAGAGGTTTTGTGTTGCTGTCCAAATGGAGGAGGAGAGAACAAGAAAAACGAGGGATGATGTTTTCTTTGTTCGTTCGCTAATTATATACGCTATTAAAGCAAATCCCAGAAAAGAAGCAAAAAACGCTATTGCTCGATTGTTAATGAACATTTCAAGCATATCTGTATAAGGTATTTCAGGTATAGATTTTGCTGTGACACCAATAACCACTATTCCAGCGATACCTAATACTACGCCTATAATATCAATTTTCGTTATTTTTTCCTTCAAATAAAAATGAGTAAAGATAACTAAAACAACAAGTCCAAAACCATATAATGGTTGTATAATTGTTATTGATGCAAGAGCAAAAGCTCCAGCGGCTAATATTGTACTAGAGAAATTTAATGCTAAACCAAAAATCCAAGCCTTATTAAACAACATATTTCTAATTGATCGAATTAATCCGGTTTCGCCACCAATTTTGGGTATGCCCATAGCAGCTTTTTTCTGAATAGTCATTCCAATGTAATTTACCGATGTAGAAGCTAATTGTAAGAATATTGCTAGGATAAGTTTAGTATCTACCATATTACTTTGGCATTAGCTTAAACACTCAAAAAGTTTTGTGTAATTAGAAAATTCACGAAAAAAATTTTTGATAAAAAACTACTTTTTTAAAGATTAAATTAAACTATCAAATTATGGAAAATAACACTCTTCAAATAAGGCTAGTAACACTGCAAGATTGGCAAGGACTCTATGACCTAATTGAACCTGTAGACAAAAAAATGGTTGGTATGGTCACTGAAACAGAGGAGTTAGTAGAAGAGTGGATAAACACTATAACTGAGGGTATTTGGGAAGTATATGTAGCAATTTTACCTCAAGAAGAGATTAAATTAGAACAAGAAAAATTAATCAGAAAAATCCTTCTATGGATGCAAATGAAGGATAATCCATCAGGAATTGTTGGTTTGGTTACTTTATTTGGTGATTGGCAAGATGATGAGGATTTAGAGAGAGGTGAATTCGATATAGGAATAACAGTAGCTAAAGCTTTCCAGAAGAAAGGGATTGGTAGAAAACTGTTGGAATTTATTATCAATAGAGGAAAAGAGCTGAATTATGATACTGCAACTCTATGGACCAGAATTGATAATGCACCAATGATTAAATTAGCTAAAAAATTAGGCTTTGTAGAGGGAAGTAAAAGGATTAGGCAAGGATTCAAATGGATAAATTATAAATTAGAATTAAAAAAAGAAGAAAAGAAAGAGTAATAATCTTTCTATTTGGTCGAAACACCAATAATCTCATAAACTTTCTTTTTGTTTTCTTCTGCTTTGTTAGCAACATCTTTGAAAAGATTATTGCCATATGTGTCAATTGCGACTGTTAGTGGGCCGAATTCCTTTACTTCAAAAATCCACAAAGCTTCCGGTGTGCCAAGATCTAACCATTCAACACCTTTAACCTTTGTAACAGCATTCGCAGCGAGAACAGCTGCTCCGCCAGTAAAGGCAGCATAGACAGCACCATATTTTTTCATTGCGGCAGTGGTTCGATCAAACATACCACCTTTTCCAACTACTACACTAACACGGAATTTTTCTATGAATTTATCCTCAAAAATTTCCATTCTGGATGAAGTAGTAGGACCTGCTGCAACTACATGCCATTCTCCTTTCTCATCTTGTTGGACAATAGGGCCACAATGAAAAAGCGCTAATCCTTTGAAATCTAAAGGTAATTCTTTCCCTTCTTCAGCATACTCGAGAGCACGTAAATGAGCTTCATCTCTAGCTAAAAACATTGTACCTGAGACATAAATTGTATCGCCAGCTTTAAGCTTTCGTATTTCATCTTCAGGTATTGGTGTGGTTAATTTTACTACAGCCATGTTATCTACTCCTTAATCTTATGGTGAAGATATTTCACATTCCCTTTTGAATCAATTACCACTGCAGATTGTCTTGCAGCCCAACATTGAACAGCTATTGCCATAGGCAATGATGCTGGGTGTCGATAAGCATAATCCATATGGACAGCTAAAGCTGTTGTTCTACCACCTAATCCCATTGGACCAATACCCGTTGTATTTATTGCCTCTAGCATTTTCTTTTCTATTTCAGCAACCTCTTTTTGTGGGTGAGGTTCACCTATAGGTCTCATCAATTGTTTTTTAGCAAGTTTCATAGCGATATCTGCTCCACCACCAATTGCTACTCCGACAACTGTTGGAGGGCATGGTTGGCCGCCTGCATTTATCATCCAATCAACTACTTCTTTCATAACACCTTTAATCCCAACACCTGGTTTTAACATCTTAACAGTGCACATATTTTCGCTTCCACCACCTTTAGGGAAAGCAGTAACTTTGATTTTATCCCCTGGAACTACTTCCCAATTTATCCATGGGATATATCTTCCTGTATTGTCTCCAGAGTTGCTACCAAAAGGGTCAACAGCATTTGGTCTCATAGGAACTTCTTTAGTGGCTCTTTGGGAGGCTTTTTTCAATGCTTCTTCAATTTTCCCAAGATCATCAATTTTACAATCAGCACCGATTTCAACATAATAAATGTGAATACCAGTGTCTTGACACATGGGAATACTAAGTTTAGCTCCTGATTCAAAATTCTTAATGATGGCTTCCAATTGGCTCTTGCCAACGGGATTCTCCTCTTTTTCATATGCTGTTTTTATTGCTTTAATAGCATTATCTGGTAAAACAGTAGAAGCATATTTGAGAAGATTAAAGGCCACCTTTTCTATTATTGGTGCATATTCCATTGTAATATTTTCCCCGCACTTCAATAAATATATTCTATTATGGAAATGAAGTATTTGTTTAACTTAAAACTCTTATTGAAAGTTGAAGAAAATTGGTAGGTGATTTTTAACCTACAAACTACTTATGAAGCGATTTAGCTAAAAAATTATTTAAAGCGTGCCTTTTAGTTATTGTTTAGATTACTGAAAAGTAATATTTCCAACTATTATCGATACAAAATCGATCAATTATCAACCACAATACTAAGTTTGAAGGTGATAATTGTCTAACTATACGGAGAGTAAAAAAATGCCCTTAGAAGCTCATGAGCATGAAAGACTGGATATTGATTCTCATATAGTAGTAGCAACAGGATTGGGCGGTGCCGGAAGATTCTATCCTGATTATTTTGTTAAATATGGAGAAGAAAATGTTACAGTTGTTTGTTGGGATGAGAAATGTACTGATTTGGATTCCCATATAGCGAAATTGAAAACGAACATACCAAAAGATAAACCTTTTGTGGGAACTGGTCACAGCATGGGTGGTTCTATTTGGTTAGAGCTAATAAGCCGAGAAAATATCCCTAACATGAAAGGATTAGTACTCGTTGGTAGTGCAAGAACGCTGAAATCTGATAACGGTGTTAAATTCCTTATGGCTGGAACTTGGTTTAGATTATGGGTTTTGGTTATCACTTTGACTTTAATAATGCCTATAATGCTTTTTATTTGGCGAAAGAAAACTTTTGAAACTTATAGAGAGATGTGGCGGTTTTTATTAAAAGACGGTGCTAGAAAAATACACCGGCAATATAATCTATGCCTTAAGAAATTGGGTGGAGTTATGAAAGTACAAAATCCTAACATACCATTATTAGTTGTAAAACTTCGGAAAGATACCTTGGTTGATGAAGATGATCTTAATTATACTAAATCAATGTTTAATTATGTAAGAGAACAAATAATTGAAACGGATTCCTTACATTTAACAGAGAAGTTCGATCATATAACAGTAGAAAAAATAGCTCTGGAAGCAAAATTCTTAGGATTGATTTCTAATATTAAAAACTAGATTTAGAGAAGAAAACCACAAATTATGTGGTTCTTCTATTTTATAATGTCTAATGATAAATCAATAGACTTGAACGAATGGGTCAATGAACCTGATGAAATTACATCAGCTCCAAGGTTCGCATATTCAGCTAAATTATCATGATTAATTCCACCACTTAATTCTAGAATGACTTTGTTACGCATTCCTTTTTCTATCAAGATTTTAATTGCTTCTGATACTTGAGCAGGTTTCATATTATCTAACATTATTATGTCAGCTCCAGCCTCAACTGCTTCAATCATTGTATCAAAATCCTCAACTTCAACCTCTATCTTCTTAGAAAAACTCAATTGCTTTTTTAATACTGCAACTGCTTCTGTTATGGATTTGAAGAGGACACGATGGTTATCTTTTATTAATGCCATATCATCTAAACGCAATCGATGAGTATCTCCTCCTCCACAAGAAACAGCATATTTTTCTAATAATCGTAAACCAGGAGTTGTTTTCCTTGTGGCAGCGATAACTGTATGAGAATCTTTGGGAATTAATTTAACATAAGACCAAGTTTTAGTAGCAATACCACACATTCTTGATAAGAGATTAAGAACAACTCTTTCACGTAAGAGAATTTTTTTCATTGGACCATAAATAATTGCTATCTCTTGTCCTTTTTTTAAGATATCACCATCATTTGCCTTCAACGTTACTTGGCAACCTTCTGGTTCGAAAATTTCAGGTATTAACACTGCTCCAGATAAGACACATTCTTCTCGAGTAAATATTCGTCCCTCTGCTTGTTTGTCTACTGGAAACAATATTTCTGAAGTTATATCTCCATAACCTTCATCCTCTATCATGAAATTAATTAACATTTCTCGAACTTGTGTTCTTGGTAAAGGTAATATTTTTCTCATTGCAACTCACTTCAGAATTTTTATTTCAAATCTCATTTATCATTCATTAATTTTGTTCTTAGTATTAACTGTTATACAATAACCGATATACTACATAAATTCTAGGGAAAAAAGGCCTTAATTAATTAGGATAATTCCAACATTTTTATAATTGCCTTTTCAGCTTTCGCTTGGATTTCTAATGGGATGGTCACTTCGAATTGTTCATATAACAAAGCATCACGTAAATTTTCGAGGTTTATTTTCTTCATATTACGACAGATAGCGGTATCTTTTGCAAGAATGAATTTTTTATCTGGATGATCACGATTTAATCTATCAACCAATCCTTTCTCAGTAGCAACAATTATTGTCTTCTTATCCGTTTCTTTACCAAAACGAATCATTGAGGATGTAGAACCTACATGATCAGCAATCTTTTGTACCTCTGGGCTGCATTCAGGGTGGGCAATAACAATAGCATCTGGGTATTGTTCCTTTAATTTCAAAATTGATTTTACATCAAAACGTCTATGAACATAACAATGACCATCTTCAGGTACAGGTATCAACTCTATTTCAGGTAATTGCTTTTGAACATAATAACCTAGATTTCTATCGGGTCCAAAAATAACTTTCTTAGTATTTAATTTCCTAACAATTTTGTCAGCATTGCTACTTGTACAAGTGAGATCTGCAGCAGCCTTTGTCTCAGCAGTAGTGTTCACATAGACAACAACAGGAATACCTGGTTCATGCTTAGCTCTTGTTTCAGTAATTACATCAGGATTACATTGATTAGCTAAAGGACAACCTGCGTTAACATTTGGTATTAGCACTTTCATTTTAGGATTTAATATCTTGGCTGTTTCAGCCATAAAATACACGCCAGCAAATACTATCATATCAGCATCTTTAACGTTCTTTGCTGCTTGACTCAATCCTAAAGAATCACCTATTAAATCAGCTAAATCTTGAATTTCAAGCTCTTGATAGTAATGAGCTAAAATAACAGCATTTTTCTCTTTTTTCAAAGAAAGAATTTCTTCGGAAAGTTGTTTAATCTCACTCTCAGTGTATCTTTTTTTTGTTACAGCCATGGTTTATTATACTATCCAATAGTTTTCTAAGTCAACTGATTTACAATTGAAATTAAATCCTTCGCTTTGATACCTAAATTAATGTAACAAAATATTCATAGAAAGTGATAAAAAAATAATAATGAGCTAAAAATTAGCTCAAACTTTAGACATCCGAGCAATTACTTCATCGATAGCAGCAATCAATCCTTCAATGTTGCGAGATTCTAATTCTTTTATCCTTTCACGATATTCTTTTTCGGAAAATTCACCTACAGAATATCTGGCAAATAATTCTTCTTTCATTGAGGATATTTCTTCTTTTTCATCGACAAGATTACGACGATATTGTTTTAGCTTTGCTTCCTCATCATCGACTTTTGCTTTTGTTTGTTTTTCTTTTTCTTTGTATTCTTTCTTTAACCTATCATAAGTCGACTCTTGAATTCGTCCTTCACTATAAATTTCTTCTAATTTTTCTTGTCGCTCACGCATCTCAACTACTTCTTGAACTAAATTTATGAGAGTGACTGAAGCCATAACTTTTCTTTTATCAGCAATTTCTGCTTCCAATTTCGTTGTTTCGCTATCAATCTTCTTAGATTCTGAATTATACTCTTTCTCTGAAATCTCTTCTTCAACTCTGAATTTAATTTCTAAATCATCCTTATTTTTCTTCAATTCCTCAATTTTCTTTTGTAAAGGTATAATATTTGAAAGAATTAATAATGAATCTTCCTCGTCTTTGGATAGTTCAACTTTAACTGGGGTAGGTTCATATCTTGAATCTTCATAAGAATCATAAACTTCTTCTTGTTGAACTTCAACTTGATCTTCTGAATCAACAGTATTCTTCTCAAGTTTATTTCCACATGATCTACAAAAACGGGCTCCGGGTAATGCTCTAGCACCACATTTTGAACAGTATTTTACCATGACTTTCAACTCTTTAAATAAATGTGTATGTTACTTATACTATGATGTACACTTATTTATTACTATTTTAATGATAATAATTAAAAAGATTAATCATTAAGCTTAATAATTAATTGATTATTTTCATTAGTTAGTGATTAATAGATATTACAATTATTTAATTAATTATCTATATATATGAGGGAAAACTCTTTTCCCCCCTAACGTAATGCTAATAAAGCATTTCAGAAAGCTAAAACTAAAGTAAAATCTATGCTGTAAAAAGTTGCCTAAATTTAAGGTGTAATATTGAGAGAAGTGCGACTATGGCAGATAAAAAAGAAACTGAAGAATCGTCAGCCTCGATAAATGGAGAAACAGATTTAGAGGGTAAAACGATTATTGATTCCAACGGCGAAACTGTTGGAAAATGTAAAGCAGTAAATATAGGGGATGATGGCCAGATAGGGCTTATTTTTGAGATTGTTATAAATGGAGTAAGTGTTATCCCTAAACAAACTATCCCTTATAGTGCAATTAGTAAAATTACAGATATAATTGAACTTAAAATACCAATTAATATCAAATTAGCTCAATCTGTGGATGATATAAGAGAACCTAAAGAAATCCCTGATGTAGAGAAAAAAGAAAAGCCTGAAAAAGAAGGAGAGAAAGTAGAGAAGGAAGAACAGAAAACAATTATTGAGGGTAAAGAAGAAAAAATAATCATTATAGATAAACCTGAAATAGAAAAGGTAATCGTAGAAAAATCCGATGTAAAAGATCAAATTGAAAAAACAAAATCAAAAGTAAATGAAGAAATACCTATTGAACCTAAGAAATTAGTATCAACAGAGAGCGTTATTGAAACACCTCAAGCAAACGCTTCTGAACAATTATCTAAAACATTGGTTGATGAAAAAACAACACCAACGAAATTAGCGAGTGTAATTGATAAACCAGAGGAAAAAACAAATCTTACTGAAGAAATTTTAGCAACTGCAAGTGTAGCAAAGCTAATGGTTGGATTAAAGGAATCAATAGGACGTTTAGAGAAGATCTTTAAATTACTTGATAATAGCGATGAAAATACAAAAATCGAAGCTATTATAGCGCTAACTAATTTAACTAAAATTTCACCTGAATTGGGTTTAAGTGTAATCCCTAAAATGCTTAACTTAAGCGATGAACCACAACAAGATGTCCGATTGGCAGTAGCTGAACAAATGGGAATAATAGCTGAAACAAAACCAGACCTATTTAAGGGGTACTTTATTGATTTACTAGAAAACGCTTATGAGGAACCTATAGAAGAAATAAGAGAGCAGATAATAAAGGCTTTACATGAAATAGCTATTAGAGAACCTGAACTAGCAAGTACAGGATTAAGTCAATTTCTAAAAGATGTAATTATTGGAAAGAGAGTACCAGAGGTACCATCTAAAGTGTTACATGATACAACACTAAAAGTTGTTTCTGGAAGCTTTCTATTAACACGAATATCTATAGGTGTAAGACTTGAATTCATCGCTCAAGGAGGAAAATTAGGTAATAGATGCGCTGAAGAATTGGAAGATTATAATGCAACTTTAATTGGTCTAACATTAATAGAATCTTTTTCACCTAACAAAGCGGAAAAAATTATCGAAAATGCTTGTTTTAAGAAGATGGGACCAATATTTGTTGAGGTGATAAAGCAGATGATCGAAGCGTACAATGAAGGATCATTTTCTGCTTTAGAAGAAGTTGTAGATAAGAAGATTGAAATTCCCACAGCAGTTGTCGAGAGATTTTTTGAAATCAAGATAAACAAAGCACTTCAAGGAGTAAAAAATGTTCCAATGGAAGTTTTTCTTGAAAATTCAATTATTGACAAAGAAGAAGCAGAACAGATAATTTACAGATTGGTTTTGCAAAAACGGATAAATGCTTCAATATCAATGAGTAATGGAAAAACATTCATTGCAACAATCGACGAAGATGAATCAACTGAGAAAAAAGAAACAACCAAAAAAGCGACTAAAACAACAACAAAAACAACAACTACCAAAAAGAAAACACCTGCAAAAACTACCACTACTAAAAAACCATCATCCACAAAGAAAACCACAGAAAACACAACCAGTAGTAAAAGTAAAACAAACGAATCATAGAAATCACTGATAGAGTTCTTTCTAATTTAATACTAAACAATTTATATGGCATAATGAAAGTAGAATTTTAAATAGACTATTATAAACGATTACTCATTTTGCAAACGATAAGAATAATATAAAAAGCGATTACTTGCATAAAAAGTTATAATAAAAATAGTTCATTTTAAATTCGATAGGTGAAAACGTTGACCACAAGAATAACTCCTTCACTTGAAAGTAAAATTGAGCCTATAAAATTTACTAAAAAGGAGGAGTATTTAGAATGGTACAAAATGGATAATGCTGCCACATTATTTACCTTTGTAAATTCTAATAGAATTACTTGTATGTTCAGACTCTCAGCTGAGCTAAAATCACCCATTAATGTATCCAATTTACAACAAGCATTAGATAATATTATGGAACGTTTCCCGTACTATAACGTAAACTTGCGCACAGGATTATTTTGGCATTATTGGGAGAGAAATCTTCTTTCACCAAAAGTAATGAGCGACTCAAAATATCCTCAACAAAAAATAGCTATTACTAAGAAAGGTGTTTTCCCCTTCAGAGTCAGGGCATTTCAAAATAGAATCGCAGTTGAATTTCATCATAGTTTATCTGATGGGACAGGTGCTACTACATTCTTGAAAGCTATAGTTGGGGAGTATTTACGATTACAAGGTATAGAAGTCAAGGATTGGCTTGATATCTTTCGACCGGGAGAAATACCTGATGTTGAAGAATATGAAGATGCTTTCAAGAAGAATTATATACCAGCTATTCCAGATCCTCAAAAACAAAAACATGCATTTCATTTACCAGATAAATTAGAAAAGGTTGGCATCTATCATATAACAACAGGAATTATACCAATTGATCAAATTCTAACAAAATCTAAGGAATATAATGTTACATTAACTGAATATTTAACAGCTGTTTATTTAGATGCTTTACAAACTATCTTGTTTGGTTATCCAGAAAAGATTAGAACAAGATTGATGAAACCTATTAGATTAATGGTTCCAGTTAACTTAAGGAGAATTTATCCTTCAAAAACAATGAGAAATTTCTCGTTATACGTTACACCTGGTATTGATCCAAGGTTAGGAGAGCACTCTTTTGATGAGATAGTGAAAAAAGTGTATTATTATATGCGATCTGAAGTCTCAGATAAAGTGATTAATCAACAAATTGCTAGAAACGTACGTGGCGAGTTAAATCCTTTTGTAAGAGTTATACCTTTATTTGTAAAGAAAATGTTTGGAAAAACGATCTATAAAGGCTTAGGAGAGTATCTGTATTCAGGGGTAATTACAAATTTAGGGAAAATGATAATGCCTGAAGAATTAGCCGATGAAATTCAAGATTTCCAATTCTTGCCTGCACCAAGTCCAGTAACAAAAACTGGTTGTGCGGTTGTAAGCTGTAAAGATAACCTATGCATTAATTGGGGACGAAATATTCGAGAACCAATAGTGGAAAAGCACTTCTTTAGAAAATTAGTGCATGAGGGATTAAAGGTAAAGATAGAAACAAACTAATTAAGGAGATAGAAAAAATGCCGTATTGTCCACGATGTGGTGTTGAAGTGGAATCCAACAAAACCCATTGTCCATTATGCAATACACTATTGCAACAAATTGATGAAGAGAAACCAAAATACACCACTAAATATCCAAACGATATTCCAAAAGAAGATATTAAACAACCAAGAGCGAGGAGAAAGAGAAGATTTCTAGCATTAGAAATAACAAGCGTTGTATTAGTTATACCATTAGTAGTCACTTTAACTACTAATGTTTTAGTAGATGGTGTTGTTAGCTGGTCACTCTATCCAGTGGCATCTTTATTACTTGCATGGTGTTTGATTTCTGCACCATTGATTTTTCACAAGAAGTATCTAGCTATAGCAGCAGGTGAATTCATCCCTTTACTAATTTATTTCTTAATTTTGGATCTCATAGATAACGGAGCGATTAATTGGTATGTAAGAGTAGCTTTGCCAATTGTTGGAACTGTTGGAATAGCTACTTTCTTAGTCGTTTTTGGAGCAATCAAAGTAAAGAATAGAGGATTTAATGTAGTAGCTTTTGCTTTATTCGGTGCTAGCATCATTTGTTTGATTACTGATGTAAGTATAACAAGCTATATTCAAAGTTCTCCAGGATTAAATTGGTCTCTATATGTTATTATCCCAACGATTCTAATTGGGGGTTTCCTACTATACATACATTATCGGTTAATGAAAAATAAAGATTTGAAAAGAAAATTACAACCATGAAGAGGTAAAATTATACCAAATCAAGAGACAAATATATAAAAGAAAACGAATCGAAAAACACTTAAATACAAAGCAAAGTTTTGCAAAGTGTTCTAAATAATTGGAGAAAATAGAGATGCCAGTTGCTGATCCAGAGAAACGCGAAATCGCACGAAGAAAACTACTTTACGTACAAATTTGTAGAAAATGCTATGCTAGAAACGCAATGCGTGCCAAGAAATGTCGCAAATGTGGTTCTACAAGACTAAGACCTAAAAACCGAGAAAGTAAAGGATAATCATTTTTCCTTTTCTATTCCTTTCCTTCTTCTATGTTATTTTTACTAGTTTCTAAAAGGATTTTGAGATGGGTTACTAAATCCTTTAACCTTGAATCATTAATTGATTTTATAGTTTTATTATTAAGAATCTTAGAAATGATTTCCTTGTCAACGGTTAGTGAAAATTGTTCACCCGTTGATAAGATCTCTAAATTCTCAACAATCAATAATTCAATAAATTCTTCAAATGTATCATATAGCAAACTGAATTTGTTAATACCAAAATTGTAGGCTATTTCACCAATATCAAATTGATATTTCTTATTTTTAGTCCAATAATCAAAAAGTTGCTTGGCATAACTCTCACTGAGTGCTTTATTGTCAAAAACGATAGTGATTGGATTGTTAGATTTTTCATTTAGCAAACTTTGCTTAACAACTAATTGTCTGATAGTTTTACAATCATTATATTCAAAGATTTTTAAAAGATTAAGTATAGTTAACAAACTCAAGTCTAAATTAATAGCCAGATTAACAATGTGAAGTGATTGAATATTCGCTTGTTTGTTTTTCTCAATATAGATTATTAATTTGTTAATATTGGTATCTAGCTCATCGATTAGTTTTAAGTTTTTACTAATAAGAATCTCATATGGGATATCAGGGTTTGATAAGCAATAGTTCATATAAGCAATGAATATTTTAAAATTGATTAGCGATTTCTCTACTCCAGCAAAAATATCATATAATGTAGGGGTATTATTAGAATAAATAATAGATAAACGATTCAAGAAATAATTATCAAGTTCTTTTATTTCTGTTATATCAAAGGTTGAAATTTTGAAAGTAAAATCAGAAGAGAGTATTTTTAAAGCTAACAAAGCATCTGAGGGGCTGTAATTATTTTCTAATAAAAATTCAGTGAATCCTTTATTACACGATTTGATTTCACCTTTTAAATTATTCTTAATCAGATAATTAGCAATATTATCGATTACTGATTGTTTTTTTAGAATTTTTTTAGTTGGAATATTTAATTCATTTAGCCAATTATAACTAATGTTAGGGAAAGATAGATTTTCAATAAAGAGGTTAAATAATTTACGCTTTCGAGCTTTAATTAAAAATAAAACGCTTAGAATAATTAACAAAAATAAAAGTAGGAGACTAGAAATAATATAAGGGAATTGTTTTGTAAGAAAATGTCTCATATTAGGATTACTTCTTGGATTTAAAGGATCAGTGCCTGCAATTATTTCTTCTTCATCAGAAAAAGAATCACCATCTGTATCTATTAACCAAGGATCAGTCCCATAAATGAAAATTTCTTCATAATCAGTTAAATTATCACTATCGCTATCTCTATCAAGCGGATTAGTGAAATAAATCAAAACCTCATCTCCATCATAGATACCATCAAAATCAGTATCTCGATAATTAGGATTAGTAAAATAGAGGTAGACCTCCTCGCCATCAAGAAGGTTATCATTATCAGTATCAGGATCAAATCGATCAGTTTCGTAGTAGAATTCATCAATATCTGATAAACCATCTTCATCAGTATCAATTCCTATTAATGCTGGGTCATAAGGATTGTTTGGATCCCAACCATTAGCTATTTCCACACCATCAAGATAGGAATCTGAATCGGTATCATCATTTAGGGGATCAGTAAGATAAATGTAATATTCATCATAGTCACTTAACCCATCGGAGTCAGTATCAGCGAAATTTGGATCGGTGCCTATTACATCAGTTTCAATAACATCTGCTAGTTTGTCACCATCTGAATCTAGGCCATAAAAATACAGGCCATTTGTTAGATGACCGATCATAAATAATCTATTATCACGAATAGCAATCTTTGTTGGATTATTAACGAGATTGTTAGAATAAAGTTGTATGGGATTAGAGTAATTAGAAACATCAACAATTTCCAAACCTTTATTTTGGATTGCCAAAAAAACCTTACCACTATTGTAAACAACATCTTTAGGTGGACCATAATTATAGTAAGTAACTAATTTTTGTACATTAGAAACGTTAGTGGCATCGATTATTCCCAAACCGTTATATTTTTCAGCTAAAAAGAAAGTGGAACCATCACAATCTACCCCTGATACACTCCCACCACTAATGTATGTATCTTTTAATTCTGGATAAAGTGGGTTAGTAAAATTATAAAAATCTGCTCCATCAAACAATTTCCCATAACATAAAATATCGTCATTATTCACTACTACAGTATATCCTAATTGATATTCTATTAAAGGATTATTTTCATAAAAGATAAATGGATTTGCGGGATTTGCAACACTAACGACATATATACCTCCAGCTTGACTTGGGATATAAGCAAAAATACCTTTAACATAAAGATCTGAACAATAATAATTAGCTATATTTGAGAAATAGAGGTCACCAACCAAATTAATTTGATTGGGTATTGAGATATCAAAAATATAGAAATGTCTATCTGAAGCTACATAAGCATATGTTTCGTTTATTGCTATAGCAATTAAGGCCCCTTCAAAAGAAGTATATTGACAACAGACATAAGGTTGAGAAGGATCAAGTAAATTGATTGCATATAAACCAGATTCTTCTTCTTGATCACTTAAAACATAAGCTGTATTCCCAGAAAAAGCGAGATCAATGATTTCTGTTGGGTTACTAAAGATATGTGTTATATATACATAAGTGCTATTACTACTTTTAGTAGATAGTAGGCTTAAAGCATCAGATTGAAATTTAATCCCTTTTCCTTGCATCATTATTGGGTTTATATTAGCTATTAGATTAGTTGAAGATAGAGGTATAAAGAGTACAATGAAAAAAATCACTATTATGGTTGTAATTAGTCGTTTTCTTGTAATCTTATTCATCAATTGATAAGCAGACAATTGAACCCTTCTCCATTAAAACAATAACTGAGTTATTAATTACAATAATTGATTAACACTTATTAAATACTTTTAGTGCTAATTCTTTTATAATCATTTTTAGTGAAACAGTAAAATATCTCGTTGAGTATTGAAATTATAGATGTGAGGATTATGCCTACGAGAGAGAAGAATGAAGTAAAGCTATCATTTGTTGTAAAGGTTAAACAGGAACAAGGACAAGAATTATTGGAGAAACTAAAAACAGAAGGATTATTTGATAATACAAGGAAAATCACCTCTGAAGGAGAATATTTATGGATACCTGTAAAGGAAAAGATTGAGAATGCTGAAATAAAAGAACTACCTCAGAAAAAGAAGAAACAACAGAGATTAGTGGATAGATATGGTATTAAATCATATGACATCATAGGAGATGTCATCGTTATTTTCCTACCTGAAAGATTGTATGAAGAGAAACAAGAAATTGGTGAATTCCTATTAAAAAAATATCCTCGAGTAAAAGCAGTGTACCGAGAAGTAGCAGAATCAGATTCTGAGCTAAGGATACAGGAAAAAGAGCTAATTGCTGGAAAAGGATCAGAAACAATCCATCGAGAGCATGGATTGAAATTCAAGCTTGATATTACTAAAGTATTCTTCTCTCCAAGGCAAGTAACGGAACGGTTAGAAGTAATCGAACATGTTAAACCTGGGGAGCGTGTTTGCGTGTTCTTTTCAGGGATAGCACCAATTCCAATTTACCTTTCAAAATTCACTCAAGCAAGCCAAATCTTTGGCATTGAAATAAATCCAATAGCCCACAAATATGGTTTAGAAAATTTAAAGCTGAATGAAGTGGAAAATGTCATATTAATCCAAGGAGATGTACAAGAAATAGCACCGGAATTGGCTCGAGAGGAATTATTCGACCTCATCATCATACCAGCACCAAAGGGAGAAAGTAGTTTCATAGATGTTGCTTATAAAGCACTTACAGACGAAGGAAGAGTAATAGTCTATGCTATAGGAACAGAGGAAGAAGCACTAAAACAGCAAGAAGAAGTAATCAACAACAGATTTATCATCGAATCAATGACTAGAGGAAATGAAATAGCACCGGAAGTATGGCGGTACAATATTTACGCGAAGAAAAAATAACTATTACAATTGTAAAAAATAGAAAGCTTAATTAATTACAAAAAAGTGATGGCAAATGAGATTTTATATGTGCGAGTGGTTTAGCTCGGTATAACGCTAGCCTCACTAGCTAGAGGCCGCCGGTCCGAATCCGGCCTCGCACACCATTTTATTCGACATAAATCTTAAATTAATTACATACTAATTCTAAATGAAAGGTGAGTTTATTGCATGAAAAAGATATCATAGATAAAATTGATATCAATGAATTAATCGAAACATCTATTGAAGAGTATAATGAATTGCTAAGTTATCTCTTTGAGATTAGTGATTTTACAGGAAATTTCTTAGGTCAATTGTATTCTGATAAACCTGAACTTAGAAACACAATTAAGAATATTATTAATAATGCTACTGATGAAGAAAAAAGAGATATCATTAAAAGAATAGTACCTTACATACATGAAAGAAACCTCAAAAGTT
>JAEORJ010000027.1 GCA_016840945.1 Candidatus Gerdarchaeota archaeon | reverse complement strand
TGCTCGTATGCCCTGAGCAATCAGGTTGTCGATGTGTTCGGGGTTCATCCAGTATTTGTAGTTGAGGCGTGTGATTGTTACCGAAATTCCGTTGGGTGTTCCCAACTTTGTCAGTCGCTTTAGCGTCTTTGAGGCCTTTTGGTAAACGCCTTCGCCTCTTCTCAAGTCTGTAGCTTCCTGACTTCCTTCTATGCTTACAATTATTACGGTGTTGGACAAATGCTTCAGTCGTTCAAAATCGTTTTCTCTAATAGCTGTTCCGTTAGTGAAAATTATGAAGCATCTCTCTTTGAATTCGCTACAAAGGTCAAGCAATTTTGGGAGAAGAAACGGTTCGCCACCTGCCAGAAAAAAACAGAATACTCCCAGTTCGCTAGCTTCAGAGACAAGGGATTTCCATCCGTTCCAATCTAGTTGAGGCCTTTTCTTTCTCTTCTGGTCAGCGCGCGCATTGTGGCAGGTTATTCCTGCGGCGGCAGCAAAGCATCCTGAGCAACTTAGGTTGCATTGTTGTGTGAGGCTAAGTATCAGGGTTGGAGGAACCTTCAATCCGTCAAGTTCCAATTTCTTGCGGTGCTGAACGGTTTCATTGAAGGCTCGATATAGGTGCCGTGCAGATAGAAGGTATCTTGGGTGCCGTATTGCCCAAGGCAAAGAAATACGGAAGAATGAGGGACCAAAAAAAGTTTTGCCGAACACTTGGGTAATAAAGTTCACAGATACCACTTAACTCCTAGAAATAACAAGAAGCGAATATATTATTATTGTTAAACGCATGTATGAAAATTTAATCCTGGAAATTCGGGACACTACAAATATACGATAGAAGGAAAAGATTAAACAGACCAAAAATAAAATTTCAATATTAATCGTCGAAAAATTGGTGTAATAAAATGGAAGGATGGAAAGCGAATCTTATTGAAGGTACAATTTTTCTTGTAGTTGGCTTAATTATTATAGCAATAAATTTTTTGACTATTGAAGCAATAGACTTTTTAAATGATGGAAATCAAATAACTGCCTCATTAAATCCAACATTTTTCGTTCTGTTGATAGCCGGATTTTTTCTTTTAGGGGTTGGTACAGCACAATCAGCAGTTACAATAACTATCCGTAAATTTGAAAGAACTCCCTGAAAAATTACAAATGAATTGGTTTAAACCAGCTAACCTTCTTTCAAGACCTTTACCCTTATTCCTCGTTGGTCAATTACATCAACAATAATAGGTGTACTAGGTGAAGGCAAAGGCAGAACTGTATCACACTTCATTGAATAAATAATTGTGTACGTTTCATTATAAAAATCAGCAAAATCTGTTATACTAACTGCCCCTTCCATTATATTAAAATTAGCTTCAGTCAAACCAAACACTGGAACTCCATCTTGGGTGGTCACTGTTACATTCAGAGATTCCTCAATTATTGAAGGCACATCAATAACTGATAGATTCAATGAAGGCGCAGTGATAAATTCATAACCCGTTAATCCTAAGGAAGTGATATTGAGACTAAAAGTAACGTTTGCAGTTATAGAAGAGGAATTGTCAAGTTCTATATAGTCCAGACCAGTATCTCCTAAAAGGTTATAGTCTAAACTTATGCCATAACTGGGGTAAATCTGTGATAGATCTTTTTTCCATTCATCTAAATTAGCTTTTAATATCGATGAGTTGAATCCGTCGCTATAATCACTTAAACTTAGTTCAACAAGATGGAGTGTGTTTAATTGAATTCCATCTATGACAGTATTATATTCCTCCCATGGTTCATATTTATAATATGTAACTGTACTGTAGAGAATTGCGCCAATAGAAATTATCATCGTTGAAATAAATAACACTGCGATTATTATGAACTGCCCATTTTTTTGTTTTAAAAACCTATTTGTCATTCTATTATCCTCTTACTAGCTGTAAAATAACTATACTTGGGTCGTAATCTGCCTCTAAAGCATAAGGATAATTATCTTGATCGAATTTTGGATATCCAACAACAGGATAGGTTATAGATGAAACAACATTTGAGTTTTTGAAGACTTGTAATTCGCCGTAAGACATTGTAACTGTATTTCTAGCATTTTGGTTCAAATATGTAACAGTTAGATTGAAATATACATCAACGGGTAATGTAACACTAAGTGCATTTCTAAGATTTTCCCAATTTTCATTATAAACATAATTTGCCAAAAGTCCTTGAGTATCTAAATCATGCAAAACATTATAGCCCAATTTGTTTAACTCTGTTATTTCATATCTTTCACTTGAAGGATTTACATTAAAGAAATTTACAAATGCCAACGCAAAGATTATAATAAAAGAAGCCAAGATAGCTTCGATAACACGCATTTGACCATTTTTCTTCGTGATGATCCTCATTATTATTCCTTCCAAAATATAAGTTCCGCAGTATAAGTCATGCCTGAGATCAAGACACTTCTCTGAAGTCTGATTGCCGTATCAGTAATTTTTGGTGGAGAACCATATTCAAAAATTGAATATCCTAACAGGTTCTGATATGGTCCAGCAACAATAAAATCTTGACGTCCACCTTCACCTTCTGTGTTATCATAGTTCAGTATTACTAAAGACGGCTCGTAGTATTTTACTCCAGGATAAGTGCCTACCCATTCTTCATAAGGCCCACTTTGTGTATATGTGAACTTGTCTTTACTTTTAAAATCTTCAAATAAAGTGGCAATTTCATCGTCTCTAAAAACATATACTCCATTAATAAAAATTGTCGCACCTGTGGGATTATTATCTGGTTTAGTCAAGATAATATCATCCCCAACCATGTTAATATCTACTACGTTTGGCATTTCGCTTCCAAAAGTAACTACTAAAGTAGCAACTTCTGCAACATCAATTTTTAAGATAACAATTACTAGTGACGGAACAAAGTCAAGGTCAATGCTGTTATTACAAAAACCAATAGAATCGGTTTGTTTGGTTTCTGGAAGAGACTGCCTAAATTCATCACCGTTAGTATACACAATTAAGGACTGCACATCAGCCTTTCCTATTGGTCTCCCATCTAGAAATGAAACCTTAACATCATAACGACACACAGGGTTAATTTCATCATTCAATAAAGTCGCATTTATTGGAGAATTTTCTGTGGTTATTTTTGTTCCATCTACGTTTGTCACATTGAATGGGGGAATTATTCTTAGATTAAAACCATATCCATCAAGATTCAGTATTTCCTTTGCTTCATCATTGGTTATTTCACCTAAGGGATTTCCTGATTTCAATCTTTGAACTTTATCAGGGTCTAATATATAGAAATGTGAATTTTGATATTTCGCTAAACCAAAAGTATTTACATATTCCGGCGAGAAATCTCGAATTGAACCCCAATCAACCGGATCACCGGGATTCAATAAAATGCTATCAAAAACATTCACTGCTGTGTTTCTCAATTGTTGATAATCAACGGATTGCATGTTTGAAATGCTGATTGCAGGCATCAATAATACAGCTCCAACAAAGATTAAGCCCACAAGAAGAATTGCCACAATGTTATCGTAGGCTTCATGAACCAATCTGATCAGCTCCAACAATAAATTTATATATATTGTTTATTAAATCTTACTACATACTAATCTGTTAATCGATATAAACTTAGTGCTTAAATTAAGAGACGTTTTCACCTAATCCATATATAAGTGTCAGTAACATTTCTACTACAACCAACAAACACATTTTGGTCAATGCTTTCAACAATTTTCATATTTTCAACCACCCTTAAACCTGGAATTAACCAAGAATAAGCTTCAACCGAATTATCATTTTTCAAGACAGCTCGAACATATAAGCCCTCTCCGTCAGTTTCATTACTAACTAGCTCAAGCTGAAACACGGATTCTTCTACATATGTAGGAAGATAAACCAATTCTTTTTCCATTACCAAATCCTGAGAATTTGTAGAGTTTACGAGAAAATACAGATTCTCAACAGTGCTAGAAGTATAATCAACAATTTCTTGCAATTCCCTAGAGATAACATCCGTTTCAACGTTTTGAACTATATTAAAGTAAAATAGCGGAAGAACAAAAATCAGTACAATGAAACCTATTGTACCAATAAGATGACTTATAGCAGGTGCAGCCAAATCATTTTCCTCCTTTTAAGGTATGAGCTCAACTTCAGACACTATAAAATTAAAAACAACATACTGGCTACTTCCATAAAGTGAAATTGTTTGTGAGGAAACAGGTCCATCCGCGATTTGAACTTCAATATCAAAAGATTGGTTTCCATTAAGAACAAATGGGGCGGTTGTATTTGTATACATGTGATGAGCTCTTGAGCTCAAATCGAAATTATCAATGTTTGCAGAAAAATCAGAGATTTTGAGTTTAACAACCCACACATTAACATAACTTGTAATAATTCCATCCAAATCAATTGTTGAAGTCTCCATTACCCTAACACGATAATTTAAAAGAGCATTAACCCATCCATCATCGTGGTAAACTAATATACGTCCAAGATTTGAAGTGCCATCGTTAATTAGAGACTCTTCGTCACCCAAAATATAATATGGTTCCCTTCGAGCAAATGTGACTGATTGTTCAGGAATAGAATACTCAACATATCCTGTAACACCACTCCAAGAGTAACTATTCAAAGTTGTTGCCACATTTATCCTTATATTCATTCCAATATCTGCATTATCCGGATACAGAGTTAATTGTCCATAATCAATTGAGAATCTAGTTTGACGCGCTCCTTCTATACTCCAAGCAATATCTTGAACAGCGTCATCAAGTGTGAGAAGAGAGTTTGTGGCCAGATTGAATTCTGAAGTTCCTCTCTGTTGCTCTAGAAGTTGATAAGCAAAAGTTGAAGCTATTAGAACCAGAATAACTGTAGTTGCGGTTATGATAACAGAAGATATTGTATATGAAACACCTGACTTATTGAGCATATTGATCTTTTTCTTAATTTTCATCATTAGTACCACCTCTAAAGTTATTAGACTAGCAAGGGAACAACTTTCGACGCAACTATGGCAATAAGCACAAGTAATGCCGAATGCTTGAATCCTGCCCCAATTGATTCTTCACTAATCTTACCACAAACCAATCCAATCAAGTAACAGTGAGTGATTACTG
>JAEORJ010000266.1 GCA_016840945.1 Candidatus Gerdarchaeota archaeon | reverse complement strand
TTTGATTGGTGGAAAACAAACAAAAGGGACTTACCTTGGAGAAAAACAACAAATCCTTATCACATAATGGTTTCAGAAATAATGTTACAACAAACACAAGTTTCTCGTTCGGTTGAAAAATATCTCGAGTTTATAAAAGCCTTTCCAACATTTGAAAGTCTAGCAAAAGCTCCAACTGCTGATGTTCTTAGAGTTTGGTCAGGATTAGGGTATAATAGAAGAGCACTTTGGTTACAACAAGCTGCTCAACAAATAATTAATTTAGAGAAATTTCCTACAACACAAGAAGAGCTAATAAAACTCAAAGGAATAGGTCCATATAGCTCTAGGTCTATTCTAATTTTTGCCTTTAATCAAGACATTACTACTGTTGATACAAATATTAGAAGGATATTAATAGCAGAAGGATTTGCTGAGGAAGCTACTTCAGAAAAAAAATTATTTACTATTGCTGAAAAATTATTACCTAAAGGAAAATCTACTGATTGGCATAATGCCTTGATGGATTATGGTGCTATAGAATTAACTTCATCAAAAACAGGCATAAAACCAAAAACTACCCAATCGATTTTTTCAAAATCAAATAGATATTATAGAGGAACAATTGTAAAATTACTGACACAAAATAAAAGTCTTACAAAAGAAGAATTGAAAGAAAAATGCAGTATTGATAAAGAGACGCTTGAGAACTTATTATCAAAATTAATACTAGATGGTTTAATAGTAGAAAAGGAAAAAAAATATCATTTACCAAAATAAGATAAAAAAAGTTAGAGGATTAACCATCTAACTATTATTATATTTCTTCTAAAATTACTTGAAGTTTAGTTTTAAGCTTTGTAAAACCAAGTTTCTCACACATAGTAATATCATGTTCTACAGCTTTTTTAATTTCAGCTAAATCTTTATCTTTTGTAGAACTAGCTTTTGCTTTTTTGATTTTCTCGGGATAATCTTCTAAGTTCTTTTCTATGCGTAAATCATTAGTAAACCAAATGCGATTTTCATCAATATAAAATCCTTTTGCATCAGAGAATTCATTGACTATTTGCTTGATTTCACCCTTATTTAGCTTCTTGTTTAGAGCTGTTACAGCATCTTTGATAGTAATGCTTTCCAAACCTTCTTTCTTCTTAAGATTGATATATCTGAAGAGTTTTTGTTCTGGACGAGAAATCCAATAGAAGGTTAGAAAACCTCCAACAAGAATAACAATACCTGCCGCAACTGAAAGTCCAATGGATAGATATAACATAAGATCTTTTTGTGCGGGATTGCTTTTAGGATCAAGGGGGTCTGTACCATATTCAACTTCCTCGAAATCGCTAGAACCATCTTGATCAGTATCACGAATAGTGGGATTTGTGCCATAGATGTGAACTTCTTCTCCATCAGTTAGTCCATCTCTATCAGTATCTGGATCCCAAGGATCAGTTCCAGCAGTAAATTCATCGATATTAATTAAATCATCATCGTCATAATCTTCATTGGCATCAGCTACTGTGGGGTCAGTCTCAAAAGTAACTTCCCATCTGTCATTCATACCATCGTCGTCTGTATCTGCATCATTAGGATCAGTATTGTTGTTAAATTCCTGAACATTAGTTAAACCATCACCATCGGGATCTCTGGTTTTATCAATGCTACTGGTGGGATTAAGACCATTATCAACTTCCCATTTATCCCACATACCATCACCATCAGTATCTTTAGATTGAGGATTAGTGTGTAATAGATATTCTTCGTAATTTGTCAATCCATCTGTATCGTCATCATCATCAGCATCATCAACCAAAGGATCGGTACCATAAGTTACTTCCCAGCCATCAGGCATAAGATCATCATCAGTATCAGAATCGCTAGGATCAGTAAAGTAAACAAGTACTTCATAACGGTCATTAAGTCCATCGTCGTCGCAATCTGCATCAAGAGGATTAGTATCATAAATTTTTACTTCCTCAGCATCCTTCAAGCCATCACCATCAGCATCCGGATTAAGTGGTTTATTAGTGACAATATACCCGGAAGCATTACTATAGGGATTTGTTGGCCAATAAATACCTAGTACTTCTTCTCCGTCTGTCAAACCATCAGAGTCTGTATCATTATTATCAGGCCTGGTCTTTGATGTGGTATATTCAAACAGATTAGTTAATCCATCAGAATCTGTATCATTTCCAGAGTCAAATACCAAAGGATCCAAATGATAATTGATTTCAGGTAAATCAGGTATCCCATCGCCATCTGTATCTTTAGCTTTAGGATTGGTTCCATAAGTTAGTACTTCAGTACCATCAAGAATACCGTCACCGTCTGTATCCGAAATCGTTGGATTTGTCAAATAAACATCAATTTCTAAATTATCTGCTAAATAATCTGCATCTGAATCGTTATTTTCAGGATTTGTTCGATAGCCATCTACTCCTAAATATATCTCTTCGTCATCACGTATAGTATCACTGTCAGTATCATTATTTGTGGGATCAAGTCCGTAGAAATAGTCATTGTCTGAGTAAGGATTATTTGGAGCGTAAAAACCATAAAATTCATCACCATCTCAAATCGTATCATTGTCTGTGTCGTCATTATATGGATTTGTTGCAAGATCATAAATTTCATAACCGTCGTACAATCCATCCGCATCTGCATCTAATGAAACAATATTCAATCCATCTGTACCATCTGCTATGTAAGCATAATCCTCGTAAACCTTAACTTTCCTTCCATCCCCTCCATCCACATCATTATATTGACCAATATAATGTGGATCAAGTTTATCGGTAATATTAAACATCCGCATTCCAATGTCATCTTCATAAGTTACAAAGGCTGTATTGTGAACTGAAAACACTCCTCTTGCATGTGTACCATCACTATACTGATATGTTTTAGTAAAAGATGGATAGCTGTAAAGTGATAATAATAAGAATCCACTATAATCTGCAACACAAGCGTAATAATCTGAACGAATGTAAATTCCTAAAGAACCACCTGGTGTTGAATAACCTGTACCACTTTCTTGTGGATTGACCTTATTTGAAGCGATATCAATTCTTCTTACTCCATAACTAAAATCAGCCAAATAAGCAAAATTGATGTAAACATCTACGTCTCTGATATCAACATCTGTTTTGTAGAATCGTCCCTTATATATAGGGTTACTTTTATCTGTGGTATCAAAGATAGCCATACCATATGTTCCTGCTGCAACATAAGTCCAATTACCATCTACATCAATATCATAAATTGTTGCACCTTCAAATACACTAGTAATTTTCTTTACAAAAACAGGTGTTATCAAGCTAAGTTTGATATTTACCACAATAAAACCATTTGTTCCATAAGCTAAGTAAAGATAATCACCATTTCTACATAATCCTCTTAGAAGGGCTGTACCATTCTTATAAAAACCAATTTGACTTGGACTTGATCTATTATGAATATCAAGTATTCGCAAACCATTATTACCATCTGCGATGAAAGCATGAGCATAAGTTTCAGGTTCATCTATATCAACAATGACGTCATAAGCAGAACCAGAATCTGACCAGCTTCCAATATCAGAATAATTGTAAATTACACTATCAGTATCAAAGGTCGTTTCTGTAGGAAGTGTTGTCACTCCCATAGTATCCAAGACTATCTCGTCATAATCGTTTTGATTATCAATTTTTCCAATTGTCTCTAGTGGTTGTGTTGCTGTAAAAAGCACTACAACTAACAAAGAATAAGCAATTATTTTATTGATCTTTATCATTGTCATTGTTGATTTTCCACTCACTTTCTTTCGTAAGTTATTATTAATCTATATGAACTTTTTTACTTTAAAAATATTCAATATATTTGAATTTTTATATAATCTTGGGGAAGGATTGTTTTACTTGAGTTTATTTATTTTATTGTAAGTTTTTATTTGACATATATTACTAATCATTAGAATTTCTGATAGCAATTTTTTTAATGTACAATGAATTAACAATTGGCATGAAATCTGTAATCGTTCTTACACAACCTAGAAGTGGTTCTTCTCTTTTAGCTGGTATTTTACATCGTTTAGGTGTTAAAATGGGACCTGATGAGGAAATGGAATTAAGCCAACATAAAAATAAATTTGGTTCATATGAGGACCAAGCTTGGTTAAAATTAAATCATAATATGCTATACTCAGCAAAACGATTAATGTTGTATTGGAAACGTTTTGATGACTCCGATGGTAAAATAGAAAAAACCGTTAATAAATATGAAAATCAAATTGTTAATCTTATTAGGAAATCTGAAAAAGAACTATGGGGTTTCAAAGAAGCTGTTATAATTTATACCTTGCCATATTTTCATCATCATTTTAAAAATCCTTACTATATCGTTCTTCACCGCGATAGTGAAAGTGTTGCTAATTCACAAAAACGTGCTGGAAAATTAAAAAATTGGGCTCCAGAAATCAAGATGGAATTTAGTTATTTCTCCTTCTGGAAACGTATTGGATTATTCTTAAGAACTATGCGTGCAACTTTTACGAAAGGATTCATTTATCGAAAGAAATCATTTATTTCAAAATTAACTGATGATGGTCATAGAAGGATTACTGAATTTGTAAAAGACAAAAGACACCTTTGGTTGGAACTTTCTGATATTATAGATCATCCCGAGGAATCTATTGATAAAATAATTAATTTCCTGGAGATTACCCCATCAAAAGAACAAAGACTTGATGCTTTACATTTTGTACATCCTGAATTAATAACATCTAACGTGAATGATGATACAAATGATAATAAATAGAAATAAAAAATGTGAACTTGAAGTTGATTTATATACTAAAATCACATTCAAGTTCAATTAAAAGAGCACGTAATTTATTAACAGATTCACAAATAACTTCTTTTTCTTCTGAAGTGATATTTGAATCCTCATTTACTGAAATTGTTGCATATTTCAATACTTCAAGATTATCATGTAATCCATCAAAAATTTCTTTTATATTGTGGTGGGTTATTGCTTTAGCCATTTTTTATTCCTCTTAATATTGTTCTATTGATTTTGTTCCAAAGTTGTTTTTGTAAATTTTATCAGTTTCAAAAACTAACACTAATTTTATCCAGTCGCCTTCTTCTAGTTCGTATTTTCGTCGGACATTTGAGGGTATGACGACTCGTCCTTGCTTGCCAATTTGAACATCTACTTCAATTGCCATATCTTTTTTCTCCTTAGTGTCCATTTATGTCCAAAAAATACTGTTTTTGGTAATTTTTGGCAACCTATGGTAAAATATGGCTGAATAGTTATATATATTTTTGGTTATGTATGGTAAACTATGGTAAAATTATTTAGTCATATTTTTAGTAGAATATTATTAGGTAAAGTTATAAATTGAAAAACATATCTTATTCTTCATGGCAGAAAAAAAAGAGAAATTGAAAACTCTTCATGTAGATATTTATTTAGAAGATGTTCGAGATCGCATAGATTGGTTAAAAGATTATTCTGGTATAACATCCGATGCAGAACTTGTTAGGTGGATGTTACGCGAGTTACAACGACGATTAGAGGAAGAAATTAAAGATAGAGATGCTGCAAGAATTGCTTTTAGAAAAACATTTGAAGATCAAAGTAAAGACCAGAGATAATACGATAAATTGCAAGAAATATAGTAAAAAATCAATAACAAGGGCATTCAGAGCATTTTCTTTCTAAAATTGAACAAAGGTCTAAAACTCTTTTATGAATAGCTGCTTTACATTCACCACATGTTCCCTGACATAAATCACATAACGCATTTTTTAGTGCATTTAATTCTTGAATTCTTATCATAAATTCATGATTTTTTATTAATGCTGATGTTTCCTTAATATCTTTACCAATAGTGAGTATTAGATTATTGATTCTTTTTCGAACTTTATCAACACAATCTTGACAACCATCATGACATGCAATTTTCAGCTCATATTGTAAATTCCGTAATTCTAATATTTTTACCATTGTATCTTGCATTATTGCTTTACCTGCCCCTATGCATTAGGCAAAGTAATAAAAACTAGCATTCTCTTTTTATATCTTTTCTTTCCGATAATTAATAATATTTGAGAGCTTACTCAATTATGGATAAAAAGTTATTTTTTTGAGTATTATCAAAAAATCATTAATATTAATGTGATACATAAATATTAAGAAAAATGAAATTGATTTTTAATTAAAGAGGATTAGATGATGATAATAGATGGTCATGCTCATGCTATAGGTGAATTTGCGGATCCTGAAAAATTATTCGCTATTTTAGATGAAGTTGAAGTTAATAAAATCGTTCTTTGTCCAGGTGGTGGCAATCCACATAGTGAACCAATGAAACCCAAAGTTAAAGAGTCTTTTTTAACAACAAATCCCAAAATATTATTCTGGTCTAATCATCTCCTAAGATCAAAAACAACTAATTTAGGGAACCGTGATTTAGGTAATGAATATGTTCATTCATTGGTCAAGAAATATCCTAATAGAATCATACAATATTGTTGGATAAATTTTAATGATTCAAATTATTTGATAAATTTAAAAGAAAAATATAAATTATGGGAGTTTAAAGGAATTAAGTTACATCAATGTGTTGTTCCTTTCAAAAATGACAGTGAAGATATACAAGTAATAAGTAATTTTGCTGCTGCTCACAACCTACCTATTTTTATTCATGTTTTTAATAGAAAAGAAGCTATTAAATTAGTAAATGTTATGCGAACAAACAATACTGTAAATTATACCATTGCCCATATGATGGGATTAGAAGAAGTAATTAAATTTGGTTCTGACTTAACCAATGTTTTTTTTGATACTTCTACCTATTACATAATAAGTAAAAAAAGAATAAAAAAGGCGATCAGTTATTTTGGTGCAGATCATGTCATAATGGGCTCAGATTCCCCACTTGGTTATGATAACCTAAAGAATATTATAAATAAAATTAGAAGTTTTGATATTTCTCGAGAAGAAAAAGATTTGATAATGGGTGGTAATATAGAAAGACTCTTGAAGCTTTAATCCTCCCCTTCTCCTCTTTTTTTAATGATAAAAGTATATAATCCATCCTTTTCTTCAAAAAAGACTACAGTATGCCCAAAATTTCTACAAAATCTAGGGATGCTATCAGCTGAGTGTGATGCCTCAGAAACAACTTTCATATATCCACCTGCAGGGACTTTTGGCATATTCAATCTAACTCTCATAGAAGGAATCGGGCATGGGACACCTTTTGCATTTACAAATAAATCGATTTTGTAATCTTTTTCATTTGACATTTAATTTCAAGATAATATGTTGAATTTAATTTAATAAATTATTTTGATTTAAACAGGTAAACAAAGAAAGATTTTTTTCTAGAAATCAATTAAAATAAAAATCTATAAATGATTGAAAATCCTAAAATATATTTGGGAATTATAATGGATGTTGATCTAAACATAAATTTTGCTCATGAAATAATTCTTTCAAAAAAAATATTCATTCGAGATAAAGAAGCAATAGATCGAATTTCAGATATTTTCTTTAAAGGGTTAAAAGAAGGTTTATCAGACGCAGAATGGAAGATTGTTTACAAAAGGATTGAAGGTTTAAGAGAAAAGAAATTTCCATTTTTGATTTTTGCTACAAAACATACAGATGGAACAATTTACTCTACATTATCATTGAATCCATATGAAATTAAACTTAAGAAATTCAATAAACGATTGAAATTATGGTTTTCTTTACCTCGTAAAAGAAAGCAATTGAAAGATGATTTTTGGCTTGAGGAACAAGACAAAGAATATCTTCTTACTTTAATGGAAACAGCTTTTGAAAATGGTTTGGATGATAAACAAAAACAAACTATGAATAATCTATTGTATCCAAATAAATTCATTTATTTTGAATTTACTTTAGAGAAAGGGAAGACTGATTTTGAATTAGTCTTAAATTATTATTGAAAGAAAAGGTAAATGAGAAATTACCTCTTCTTAAAATAAGTAAATAGTATAGCAAAAATAAAACCTAAACATATTGTTACTATTAATATTCCAAAAACGATGCCAAAAATTCGTCCATATGGACCAGAAGTTGGGAAATTATATTCATAATCATCTTCATAGACTATAATTATTACATTATTCGAAGCTTCTGTAGCATTGTATGAGGTTCCTATTATATAGGCAAAATCACCATGACAATTTATATCGCTTGAAATATCAACACCAGATTTTGTGTAAGTATTATTCCATAATTGATATCCAGTTTGATTGATTTCTAGAGTGAATATATTAGTAGAAGCACCAAAATCAACTGAACCTGTAACAACAAGATTACCGTGTCGATTGATTGATATGCTTGATGCTATATCACTATCAAAATTAATTTCTGAATTCCAAATTATATCGCCTGTTGTAGCATTTATTTTAACAACGACACCATCAAGAGGATTAGAAACATCACCTATGGAACCTGTTAAATAAGCAGCATCTTCATAATAGGCTACATCAAAACCTTGATCATCTGCACTTATTCCACCAAAAGTAGTATTCCAGTAAATATCGCCATTTGTGGAATTCATTTTGACTAACACTAAATCTTTGATATGACCTGTTGGAGTACTATTTGTTGTGGCAGAAATGAAAAGATTTGCTTTATCATCAAGTGTTACACCACCAGGTATAATTTCTTCTCGTGGTATAGTGTTCCCATAATAATATGTGTCTTGATAAACCCCATATTTATTAAATTTCTGAACAAACATTCCACCTAAAGAGCTATTTGTATAACCGGTAACAATCAAATTAGCATTTGCATCCATAACCATGCTTGTAGCGGTTTCATCAAGATCATCTGTTTCATGTATTGTAGCCCATCTGAAGGAACCCGAAGCATTGTATTTAAGAACAAAAACATTATGGATAAATACTGAAGGTGCTAGTTCAGATAATATTGTTCCTGCGACATAAACATTTTTTGCTGAATCAAAAGCAATCCCAATTGGTATAGCTTCTTCATCTGTTGCCCAGGTAGCATTCCAAGATTGATCCAAATTGTGATCATATCTTACAATAAAGACATTCTTATTAGCGCTAAATGATTCGGAGTAGCAAGTAAAACCTAAACTGCCATTAACATCAATAGCTGAATAAACAGAACCCTCATCTTGATCCCCACCCCAGTAAACTATCTTCTTAGAATCGCTTTTATAACCATAATGAATTTCATCATATGTTATTACGCCAGTAATTAAATTAACAGAAAGGATATTTGTTAATACTAACATGCCAAGTAAAGAAAATATCACATGTTTCATTCTTTTATTCATACTTACTCCTCCAATGTGCAGGAATTCATAATCTATTTATTACTATTTATTATTACTATTTTAGTTATTCTAAATTCAGTCTTTTTAATAATTCCTATTGTATTTAGAAGTAATAAGATATGAAAAAAAGGAAAAAATGATTATTTTCCTATTTTCCATTGACCTTCTTCATAAATAACTTCATTATCAAGTAGAATTTTTGATCCTTTAGGTTTCATATCCTTTAAGATATCCCAATGGATTGGTGATTGATTCTTAGAGCCAGATTCGGGATAACCAAAGCCTAAAGCTAAGTGAACAGTTCCACCAATTTTCTCATCAAAAAGCATATTTTTGGTGAATTTTTGGATACCATAATTAGTTCCTACAGCTAACTCACCCAGTATTCCTGCATTCTCCATACTAAGAACTTTTTCTAACAGATGTTTACCTTTTGCAGCATCAAAATCAATAACTTTGCCATCTTTGAATTTTAACCAGATGTTCTCTATTTCTTGACTCATAAATATTCCTGGATAAGTAAAACGAATTGTACCATTCACTGCAGTTTCAATTGGCGCTGTAAAAACTTCCCCATCAGGTAAATTCTCATGACCACAACAGTTAATCCAAGTACGTCCTTCAATACCTAAAGTTAAATCAGTATCTTCGCCTATTATGCGAAATTCTTTTCCTTTATCAAGGATTTTCTTAATTTTATCCTGTTCTTTTTCTACATTTTGCCAATGCTTTATTGGATCAGATTTATCTAATGCTAGTGCTTTGTAAACAAATTCACGATATTCATCAATTCCCATATTAGCTTCTTGAGCTAAAGATAAACATGGATAAGGACATAAAGTCCATTTCAACTCTCCTGTAGCAGAACGCTCAAAGAAAATTTTGCTCAACTCTAATTTTGCTTCATTCATCATTTTTGTTTTTGCTGGGTCAACATTTGTTAATTCACGTGTATTAAATGATGAATAAACGTGTATTGACTTTGTAACTCTTTTAGCAAAATCAATAGCTGAAGGATCAATATATTTTATTTGATCATCAGAAGCATATTTGAAAAATATTTCATTTATACCTGGAATTTCGATATTGAATCGAATAATATTTCCACCTGCTTTTATTACTTCACGATAAATCTCTTGGTTCAAATCATCAGCATTTGATAAGCTTTTAATTTGAACTAAATCACCAGGTTGGATGTTAACAGCATATTTAACAATCAATTTTGCTAATTTTTCACTAAAATCTCCATACATAATAGAATTTCTCCTTGATGTTAAATAAATTGTTTATTGACACTAGAAGTAAAATAAGCTTTCTTTTACTATGGATGAAATTTACTTATAATAGAGAAATCATATAAAGTAAATAATATGTTTATAATTTAGAAAATAGAGTATGTGATTTACATTGGCTTCAGATATATCTGATCAAATTGCATATATTGAAAATCAAATAGAAAAGGGATTATATCGAAAAGCATTAGAAGATATTAAGAAATTAGAAAATATCACAGAAAAGAATTTTATTGAATGTTTAAATTGTCAGATTCTAAAAAGTAGGATCTTGTTTAATTTGGGCTATTATGAAGAAAGCTATGAAATTATAATAGCTATAACAGAAAAAACAAAAATTAATAAAAAATACGATCTATATTTAAAAGCTTTAATTGTTGAAATTGAAATTTCGTATGATTTGGGAAAATATGAAAATATATTAACAAAAATATACGAAGCTGAAAAATATTTATCAGGATTACCAAGGACTGAATCTTCTAAAATTTATGAAGTACAACTAATTTTGTTAAAAGGGCATTATTTTAGCATAAAATCAGAATTCAATAATGCTTATGAAATTTACAAAAAAGCATTAGAATTATCTCGAAAAATTAATAGTAAAAGGGAAGAAGCTAAAGCATTATATCGAATTGGATTAATGAATCGTTTAATAGGAAAATATGATAAAGCAATTGAATATATGCAGCAGGTTTTAATTATTGGTGAGGAATTGGAGGATGTATCATTAAAAGCTTTGATTTTTAAAAATCTTGGTTCTATATATTCATTGATAGGTGAGTTAGAAAAATCATTAACTTGTACAAAAAAGAGTCTTGAAATGTACAAGATTGTTGGTTCTATTTTAGATTTAGGAATGATTTATATTAATCAAGGAGTAGCCTATGAATATTCAGGAAAATTATCAGATGCTTTAAAAAATTATAATGTAGCATTAAACATTTTTCGTGAAACGAATAATAAATGGTATATTGCTGCTGCCTATAACAATATAGCTGGTATTCAATTAAAACAAGGAAGATTACACGAATCATTAAATAATATCAAATTGGCATTACAAGCTTTTCAAGAAATTAATCATACAATGAATATCGTTGCAGCATTTAATACAATAGGACACATCTATCATTATTTAGGTGATCTAAAAGAAGCTTATATACATCTAAAATTTGCTTATCAATTAAAAGAGAAAATAAAAAATAATCTTTCAATATCTAGAACAATTTCTTATTTGATCGCTATTTTAGTAGATTTAGGGGAATTGGGAGAAGCTATTCAAATTTTAAATGATTTCGATATGATTGTTCAACAACAAAAAAATAAAACAATATTTCAGAGGTATCTAATAAGTAAAGCACTAATTTATGAACAATCAGAAAATCAAAATGATAAAATAAATGCAAGAAAATTGTTCATTGAAATCATTGAAGATGAAATTACTGATTATGAAATTACAATAAACGCTAGTATTTCTTATTGTCACAATTTATTGGATGACTTGTTAAATACAATAGACCAGCAAAATATTAAGGAAATCGAAAAGCAAATTGACATTATAAAAACATATTCAAAAAAGCAACAATCAATTTACTTAGAAATAGAAGGAACAATAATTAACGCTAGATTAAAGCTAATTATGGGTGAAAGAGAAGAAGGATTAGAGTTATTCAAACAAGCTCAACAAATAGCAAATAAAATTGATTACAAATTAATCCTATTAAAATATGATAAATACTTCAAGAATAATGATTTAGATTTGAGAAAGCAACTGGAAAATTAAGAAAAAAATTAATAAAATAATAAAAATCAAAAAAAACAAGAAAAATTAAGGAAATAGTAATTTGGGGAATTAAATATATGGAGATTTGTTATTGGGTTTGAAGAAAAGAAAAAAGTCAAACTCTGAATATGGTTATCTATTCGATCAAAAAAGCTATTCAATAAAAAACCTATCACTAGATGAAATAAGCAGTTTGATTAGTGATAAAGAAAAAATCTTCTATAGCTTATTTGAGTTAACAAATGATGCTATTTTTATTATTGATTTAGAAGGAGATTATTTGCTAGTAAATGAACGAGCTGCAAAATTATTAGGTACAACAGTTAAAGATATGATGGGAAAAAATGCAAGAGATTTTACTTCTGCTGATGAGTATGAAGATGTAAATCGAAGATTGAAAAGCTTGCTTAAAGGTCAAATCTTACCTATATATGAACGGAAATTAATTAGTAAAAATGGCGAGATAATACCTGTAGAATTAAATGTTGCCTTAGTAAAAGATAACAATGGTAAACCATTGTATATACAGAGTACTGCTAGAGATATTCGTGAAAGAAAAAATTTCGAAACAAAAATACGTTTATCTGAAGAAAGATTTCGATTAGCTTTTGAAAATTCATATGAAGCAATTTTTTGGGTTGATGTTTCTACAGGTTTAATAGAAAATTGTAATCTTGCAGCAGAAAAATTGCTTTCATTAGAAAAGAAGAAAATTATCGGAGCAAGTTACAAAGATTTATGTAAATCTAAGGAAGAAACTAACGGAATACCAGTTAAGGGATTTTTATCACAGTTAGATACAACTAAGGAAAGTATTTTAATTACTCCTGATGGTAAACATCATTCGGTAAGCATAACAACAACTGAAATAGAAATCAACAATAAAAAACTAAGACAATGTATAATAAGAGATATTTCTAAAATAAAAGAAGCTGAAGAAAAATACCGTATTCTCTTTAGTGAAGCTCGAGAGGGAATAGTTCTAATAGATCAAGAAACAGGAATAATTGTAGATGCTAATCCCGAGTTTATACGGCAGTCAGGAAGAACTCTTGAGCATTTAATAAAAATGAAAATATGGGAATTACGTTCTGAAGAGAAAAAAGAAGCTGCAAAGGAGAAATTTTATGAGATTATTGAAGCTGGTATAGGGAGGTCTGCTGAATTAGATTTAATAAGACCTGATGGAATTATAATTCCTATTGAATTTTTATCTCGAGCAATTATTATACATGGTAAAAAATATCTTCTCAGTATCTCGAGAGATATAACAGATTGGAAAATATCCGATCAGAAATTAAAGCAACAACAAGAAATGCTTGAAAAACAACGTGATGAATTGGATTCTTTTGCTTCCAATGTTGCACATGATATAAGAGGTAAATTACAAATTATCTCTCTTTATAATGAAATGATTGGTGACCAAATTTATACTGAAAAAATTGCTGAACAAATTGATGATATGGTTAAATTCGGGGATAATTCTTTACTTTTGGCAAAAGCAGGAGAAATCATCGGTGAATTCAAACCAATAGATCTAAATAATCTCTTAAAGGATTTATTTGAGAAAATAAAATCTTTACAAAAAGACTTGATTATTGAATGTGAAAAATTACCTAATATTAAAGGTGATGCCAATAGACTCCATCAAGTTTTTGAAAATTTATTAATGAATGTAGTAAAGCATTCTCAAGCAAAGAAATTACGGATTTATTCGGAAGTAAAAAGTCCAAATATAATAATCTATATTGAAGATAATGGTAAAGGTATGAGTAAAACCACCCAAGAAAAAATCATTCGTGCTTGGGAAACAAAAAGATATACCACTTTTGGTTTAATGATTGTTAAAAAAATAATTGAAGCTCATAATGGTACAATTAGCTTTAAGAGTAAAGAAAAACATGGAACAACGTTTATAATTCAATTACCAAAGAAAAGCTGATTTTCTCATTTTATTAATATAAAATAAAAAAAAGATAAGAGTTTATTAAACTCCTTCTATAATGAAAAGTATACCTGCTATAATACCAATTATACAAGCAATTCCAGGGATAAATATTGAGAAAATAATAACCAATATACCTAAAACTAATATTTTGATATCAGTAAAGATTGAACCAATTCCGATTAGAAGTACAACAATAGAACAACCAAGAGCAACAAAGATCCAAAATGCTTGCTCACCAAAGCCACCTAAGAATATCCAACCACCACCGATATCAATGGAACTAATAAAACCTAGTACACTGAAAATGATGCCTAAAACTCCAGCTATAATAGCTAAAATTTCTCCAACTTTATATAAACTAGATCGTTTACCCAAAGTATTCACCTTTATTAAAACTGATTTAGTATCTCTTTTAATAAAGATATTTCTCAAATTTAAGTAATATACTGAAGTAATTGTTTTATAGATGCAAGTTTTATAATAAAAATTAAGAATAGATTGATTGTTGATTAAATTCAATTATTTAATGAATAAATTGTGATGAAGAATTTTTAATTTAATACATACCCAAGGGTGCTAGAATTGTCTGAAAAATCTATTATTGAAGATGAAAAAAAATATGGATTCCAAATAAGAGAAATGCAAAAAACTCAATCTGATGCTCAACAATTAGCCAATTGTTTCAATTCTTGGGATGATCCCGAGTCATGGCCAGGTGGCTTTTCACATGGTGATCCTTTTACAGCTGAAAGAATTTTGAATGAATTGGAGAAAATTACCCCACTATCAAAATTTGTTGCAGTTGCTGATGGTAAAATAGTTGGCCACTGTGATGTACTCGATCATTTTACAGAAGAGGATATCGTTTATGTAGGGCTTTTAGGAGTGAATCCTGATTATCAAGGAAAGAAGATTGGAAAGAATCTGTTACTTCAAGCAACTAAAAGAGCAATAGAATTAGAAAAAGATGAGATAACTCTTCACACATGGGGTGGTAATTTAAAGGCTGTTCCTCTATACAAAAAAATTGGGTATTTCTGGGCTCCAGAATCATCTGTCTATATGGAAAATTTCTTACCAGGAATTTTACGTAGAAAATTCTTCCGAAGATATTTTGATAAATTTAACTGGTATGAGACATTTAAACGAGATTTGAAACTTCTTCCTGATATTGAAAAAATTGATTCAATGGATATCTATAATTATTACTTTGAAGCTGATGAGAACAATTCATTGAAAATTATTGTTGATGTTCGAGCTAAAAAAATAAGTGGTTTCGAATTAAAATCACCTGAGGGAACGTTAGGTATCTCTTGTTTTGTTAAGAATAGTATTGGTTATGCTGGCTACAATAGTGTACCAATAAATTGGGTAATAAAAAATGAAACTAATGAATCAAAGCAATTTACTCTAAAAATAACCTCTTCAGCTGGTCTATCACTAGTAAATGAACCCGAATTTATTCAAATGGTTAATGCAGGAGAGACTAAAATAATAGACGCTGAATTAGTATTAGATTCAAATATTGAAACAGTACCAAATCCAAAAGAATGTCATAACCGGTCAAAATATCTACTTAAAACACTAGTTTTATTTGACGATCAAGAAATAGATTTAACTGTTGCTCAAGTACCTGTTGATCCTCTTGAAATTAATATTGCCCCAGAATTACGTTCGCTCCTACCTGGAGAAGAATCAATTATTCCAATAACTCTTTGGAATAGAACGACTACAAAAATGAAAACAACAATGGTTATTTCTGAAATTGAACATGTAGAATTTGAGAATAGAAATTTTGTGCTAAATTTTGAAGCCAATGAATCAATCTATCTCCCTATAAAAATCAAAGTAAATAAGCACTATACAAAAAACACTATTCCACTAATGATTAAAGTGTTTAAAGAAGAGAAAAATAAAAAGATAGATTTACCCGATGAAGTTCTCAATATTCCAGTAATTTCAAATGCTTTTCAATCAAAACCAAAATGTTCTGGGTATATTAAGAAGAATAAATTTGCCATTCTTGAAAATAGTACTTTACGTGTCAAAATACAACTGGATGTAGATTTTATTTTAAGATCAATTACCGATAAAAGAGATAATCAAGTTTATGAAAATACCTTTACAGGTTATGTTGATTTAGGGATGCCTTTTATTGGTTGGGCAAATGAATTCAGAAGAACGAAGCCAGAGGTTAAATTATTAGTTACTGAAGATCATGCTTCATTAGCAATTACTACAAAGTCGCATATTAAACCAGGTTTAGCTGTTGAACGAATCTTCACAATATTTGCTGATAATGATTTTATTAAAATAACTGGTAGAATTACTAATGAATCTACAACTCAACAGAAGAACATTGGTCTAAGAATATATTCTGATTCGTGGGATAGATTTACAGACGAAGGAATTGCCTATCTACCATTAAATAAAGGACTATTAAAAATAGATGATATGCAGAATTTCTCAAGATATCGTTATTATCCAAAAGAACCAAAAGAATGGAAAGAATCATGGTTCTGCACAGAATTCATGGGTTCAAAATTAATAGGTACAATTTGGGATAATCAGTACATAAAAGCTATTGAGCCTGCTATTATTGATTACTCAAATTTTGAATACTATTTTGGAGATTTTGAACCTGGACAAGTAAAGGAAGCAAGTTATTTACTATGTATAACTCGTGGATCTTGGAAGGATTTCAGAACACTATGGCGAGAAGTTATCAAAAATGATAGCTCTGTGAAATTGGATAATTCAATTGAAGATCTTAGTATTATTCAACCATTAACAATAATCACTGAATCAGAAATTTTTGGAAAAAGAGATTTACATAGAATTCAAACGATAAATTCTAAAGATACTCTAAAATTAACAATTGAAAATAATACCCTTCGTACAATTAATGGTAAGCTTCGAATTGAGTTACCAAAAGGAATTAATTTCATAAATAATGAGAATATATTTGAAGATTCTATAAGTAATCTTGTGAAAGATAAGCCATACTTAAATCAATTTAAAATAGAAGCAAATGAAATTTATTTTGGAAGAGTTTTCCCGATAAAAATAACTATATTCATAGATGGTTGTTCGTTTGATTTATCTTTCCTAGCTGTTATTATAAATAAAGACGCTAAAATATCATTAACTACAGAAACAACTGAAACAGGAAAAGAGAATATAACTTTGGACAACGGTAAAATAATAATTACTGCTTCAAAAGATCATGTAGGTTCTATTACCTCATTGAAAATGCCTGCCATAACTAAATTAAACAATCTAATAAGTTCTTGGCCTGAAGTTAAACCATTTATGTGGGACGGTCATTGGTTTGGTGGAATTGGTCCATATATTGACACACCAGATGATTGGTCAGGTATAATTCATAGAGAGAAATTTTCATCGGAACTAATTGACAAAGGTTATGAAAAAGGGATTAAATTTATTTGCAATATTCAATCAGAGGATTCCTATAAAGGATTAAAACTAGAAATTGAATATACAACACTAGCTAATTCAAATATCCTTAAATCAACTTTAAGGATTATTAACTCTAAAAATACTTACAAGCAAATAAATTGTGGAATCAGAGCAAATATAGCTGTTTCAGAAAAAGTAACAAATAATTTTTACTTCAAACTAAAAGATAAAATTATACAAAGAACATACTACTCCAATTTCTATATAAAATTATTAGAAAATAAATGGGCTGTTTTTGTTGATGATGAATCAAAAATGGCACTAGCAGTTATTGGACCTGATAAAGCAAATAGATATCTTTCTTTAGTTGATCAGGGAGAATTATCAAATATTGTAAACACGATTAGTAATTGTAGAATAGCACCAAATAGTACTATTGAATATTCAATTCTATTTGTCCTTTATCCATTAAACCATGAATTATTAAGTAACCTCATAAGATTCTATTGAGGTTATCCTTTCTTTTTTATTAATTCTTTATAATTTAAACATCATCTAAGATTAAAAACTAAATTTTTCCGCTCTTTTTTTCATAATTAATGAATGGTGAGATTATTGTAATTTAGATAATACACTATAATACATGTTCTAATCATGGGGTGAACAAAAAACGAATGAACCACAAATAATCCAAGCTCATGAAGATCAAGTTATGGATTTAAAATTTACTAAAAATAACAGAGTTCTAATTACCGCTAGTCAAGATGGTTCAATTAAATTCTGGGAAGCACCGAATTGGGAATTTAGATTTGAATTAGCTGGACATACAGAATCAGTAAATACCCTATCACTCAAGGAAAGTGAAAATCTTCTATTCTCTGGCTCAGATGATAAGACAATAAAAGTTTGGGATTTGGAAGAAAGGAAAGAAATTTTGGCTTTTACTAATGATGAAATCCCTGTATTATTATTAGAAGTATCACCTGAAGAAGATATCTTAGTTTCGAAATCAAAAGATGGTTCTTTAAAGTTATATTGCTTAGAATCAATGGATATAATAACAGAATTAGATTATAAAACTCCAACAACATCCACTCTAACATTTTCAACAGATAGCTCCTATTTGATTATAGAGTCAAAAAATTCTGAATTATCTGAATTGACTATTCCCGAAGGAAAATTAGTAAAAAGTATTCCTTTAACAATGTCCGATTTAATAACCATACAACATTTCAATAAAGGGAAAAAATTATTCATAGCAAGTAAAGGTGGCAGTATAAAAATTTTAAATACTAAAGATTGGTCCGAAGAAAAAAGTATTAAATTGGATCAAACAAATTACTTGAAAATATTAATATCACCTAATGAGAAATATATCGTGGCATATAATGAATCCTTAATGCAATTATGGACTCTAAATGAAGGTGAAAAAATATCTGAAATGAACATAAAAGGAATAAATATTGCATCCTTTTCACCTAATACAAATTATCTTGCAATAGGTTGTTCAGATAATAATATTTTAGTTTTTAATCTAAAAAATTAAATTTAAAATAAGTTAGTAAGTTTATTTACATAAAAAATACAAGAAAGAACTAAAAAATATTGAAATCAAGTGGTAAAATAAATGGAGAAAACATCTGATTTAATTTTAAAATTAAGTCCTGAAAATGATAAAATTGTTCGTATGCGTGCTGCTCTAGCATTAGGTGAATCACAACATAATTCACCTGAAACGATCAAAGCATTATTAGATGTATTGAAAAATGATGAAAGTTCTAAAGTTAGAGAAAATGCTGCAAGAGCTCTTGGTCAAATTGGCAAAGAAATATCAACAGTAGCTGTTGCTTTAGTTAATAGTATGCTTGATGATCAAGCTGACTCTGTTAGACAGATATCAGCAGAATCTTTAGGGCAACTAGGTGAAAAAGCTGTTCCCGCTTTACTATCTGTTTTACGTAAAGAATCTAATGTTGGTGTTATAGAAAAAACAATAGAAACTTTAGGTGGGATAGGTGTTTGGGCTCAAACTGAAGAACCTGATTTAGTGAATTCATTAGTTATAGAAATATTATCTGTTATTAAGAAAAATACTATTGAATCATTACATATAGTTGCTATAGATACTATATTGAAAATGGGAAAAGCCGCAATAAAACCATTATTACAAATCTATAAAACTGAAGAAAGTAAAGATGTACATACAGTTATTGATGTAATTTTGGAAAAACTAGCAATTCAATTAGGATACAGAAATCGTGCTACTTTAATTCGAATACATGATTTCTAAATTTTTTCTTTTTAAAAATAGTACTAATTAAGAAATCTCATTAAATTTATGGAATCTCTTATATTCTCTATTTTATTATTCTGTAATAATATGTCTAGAAATGATTTCCTTTTACCATTCCGTGAAAATTTGCAAAAAAAACCTTTATCAGCAATTTCTTTAACAATTGCTATGATAACTAGCTTAGTTTTTATCTCATTAAATAAATCATTAATCAATATAGCAATAATTTACGGGATTTCACTGATACTATTTCTAGCAGTTAGAGCAAGATTGTTAAGAACTCTAAAGGTAGTTTTTTCAGCGTTTGTAATAATTTTCTTTTTAGGGATACCTAGTTTCTTTTTACATAAAGGTGATTTATGGTTCAGTCTAGTATTAGGAAAATGGACTATTAATTTCTATGATGAAAGTGTTTATACTGCAATATTCATTTGGGTGAAAGGATTCTGCTCAGTTTCAATAATAACCTTATTTACTACTGTTGTTACTATACAAGAATTTGTTCAATCCTTAAGGAGCATTTTCATACCTAATATTTTGGTTACATTAATACTATTGATTTTAAGATATACTCCAATGCTATTTAATCAAGGCTCTGAGATAAAAATAGCTCAAGAATTAAGAGGTCTTTCTTCAGCTCCTTTCAAAAGAAAATTTGTTGCAGCATCATCTAGAATTGGCGGAACTTTAATTCGTTCTATAAGAAAAGGAACAGAGGTATACGAAGCTATGCTACTTCGAGGTTTAGAAAGTTCAGAATTAGTTAGGCGATCAACAATTAAGTGGCTGGATTTATTTATGAATCCTATACTTGCTGCCATATTTAGTTTTATAACAGGAGGACTAATTGAGTGGATACTTTAATTAAATTTGATAAGGTAACTTTTGAATATCCTGAAAAAACATTCTCTTTGGAAGATATTTCATTTGAGATTTTTCCAGGGAAGAAATATGCTATATGCGGTAAAAATGGTGCTGGTAAATCCACTCTATTACGATTAATCATGGGTTTAGAAACACCAAAAAGTGGCTCTATAATTGTGGAAAATCTCATAATGAACCGGAAAACAATAAAAGAGATAAGAACAAAAATAGGTTTTGTTTTTCAAAATCCCGATTCTCAAGTTTTTTCTGCAAGTGTCTATGAAGATGTAGCTTTTGGTTTAAGGAATATGGGTAGAAAGAAAGAGGAGATTGATGAGTTAGTACAAAAAGCTTTGGTAAATGTAGATTTGATCGATTATTCAGAACGATCCCCCTATCAATTATCCTTTGGACAAAAGAAACGAGTTGCTATTGCAGGTGTATTAGCTATGGATCCAGCGATAATAATTTTGGATGAGCCTTTCTCTAATTTAGATTATCCATCAAAGAAATCTTTACAAGAATTACTCGAGAAAAATGTTGTCCAACAAGGTAAGACAGTAATCTTTGCTTCACATAATCGCCAAATTATAGACTCTTGGGCTGACTATGTACTTTTCCTTGATGATGGTAAATTAATCTACAAAGACAGTATCTTAGGTTTAGATTCAG
>JAEORJ010000265.1 GCA_016840945.1 Candidatus Gerdarchaeota archaeon | reverse complement strand
GATAAGGATTAAATCCTAAAGGTTGAATATTGTAACCTCTAGTAATCGAATTTGATGCTGCAAGATATAATGTATTGATCCACCAATCTAATTCTTCAAGATATTCACAAGGTGGTGTTACAAGTTCTAAAAGCCAGGTAATTTGAGAAATATTTGGATCGGGACCAAAAACATTGATTGATATAACATTGCCATTAAATTGATATTGAATTTGAACATAGCGAATTATTTTTCCATGACGTTCAACATCTTGTCTTGTTACTCGTTTTATTTTATTGCGAATGTATTCAGGGACATCAGTAGTACTACTGGTTAAAGATTTAAGATAATTTAAAGCTCCATTAAACATCTGGTCCCAAACAGCAACAAGCTCCTTGCCATCTTCAAGAATATCTCCTTGTCTATCTGTTATAAAATTCTCGATTTCAATTCCTTGAGTAAATGGTAATTTCCTTTGAGGTTGAACATTTGAAGAGTTCATTGTATTTGGATTGGAAATATTACTCATGGAATTTTTCACCTATTCTAATTTTCATTTCTATTGTTTTTGTTGTAATAAATAATCGAATAAATATTGTTTAGTAAATGGATAAGAATCCTCATGCTCCTGTAAGATTTCGGTTATTTTAGACGCAACATCCATTAATTTTGTTATTTCTGACACTTTTATGGCTTTGTTATCTTTCTGCTGAATAACAAAACTTCGGCGTAAATCTATGATATCAGCAAAAATATTCATAATATATATTTCATCATAGACGTTTTGACCTGAAGGATCAAATAAAGGATCTGTGTTGAAATAAACTCCTGAAATGGCGCTTAAATTAGATACAGCATCAGCTAATTGATTTTGCCCAGAACATTTTGTTATTTTATCGAAATCCTTCCAAGTAACCTTAGCATCATTAATTCCCTCGCGTTGAATTACCTTAGTCGGCCAATAAATTTTCAAAATTTTGAAAGCATTGACCCCTAAAACATGTCTTATTTGATCAAAAGTAATACCCAAATCTTTTGCTTTATTGGAAAAAAGATATGTTAGATGGTCACTAGCTTGTGGTACACTAAAGTAATTATGATCAGTACCATACATTGCTGATAAATGCCAATCCTCCACTAGATTAATGCAATTCTTATAGAATACTGCACAATCATCCCCTCTCATACCTGAGGTTTCAGCTTTAATATTGGGATCTTGTAAAACTTCATACATTCCAGGTGTTTGATAATCAAATCCAAAGTGTCCAATAATTAAAGTAAAATCTTTATCATTTGTTCGTTTACGAACTTCCATAGCAAGCTGTTGTATCTCTTCAGCTGTTTGATAATTTTGGCAATCAAAAATAACTGGTAATTTTAATTCAACTGCTGTTTGAACTATATTTATAACATTTTCACTAACAATATTTTCTATCCATTTTTCTGATAGTGGGTGTAATTTCAATCCACGGGCACCAAATTCTGCACATCTTTTTATTTCATTAATTGCCAAATCACCATCAGTTGGATCAACTCGACAAAATGGCACAAGACGCGAACCATATTCGAGGGTTTGTGCACGTGTTAAAACATAATTATTTGATTTCATGAAATGAGGAGTTGTCTTTGAATAAAGGATATCGTGTAATGGAAAAGTAACAATTTTATCTGCAAACCATCCAAGATTTTGTGTGGTTCTTTTTTCTTCAAAAATAATCTTTTGTAATTGAGTTGCTGGTTGACTAAATTGTTTTGCATTTTCAGGAGGTGCATAAGCATAATCCTCCGGGTGTTCAGTCATTCTCTTATGAATATCGTATTTTAATTTTTCATAGAAATCAATATGATCCTTTGGTCTAATAATTCTGAAATTTTTTCCTTTACCATCCACTACTTCTTCTTTGCCTAAATGCGTGTGCATATCCACCAAATTTATTTTTAATGGTGTTTCTTTAGTTTCTTCTTTGTCATATATTATTATCATTGTTATACCCTCATTTACTATTAACGTGCATTCTATAGTTGTATTGTCCTTTTACTTAAATAAAGACTGATTTACATATAATTACATAGTTTTACAATCAT
>JAEORJ010000264.1 GCA_016840945.1 Candidatus Gerdarchaeota archaeon | reverse complement strand
TTTGAAGAGATGTTAATCACCACACCAGCTTATTAAAAAGAAAGAAATCAAAAAATTATTTGTAGCTCTTAAAGGAAATATAGAATTATCGTAGTAATATTCATTAAAAAATTGTAAAGAGATGTTATTGATATAAAAAAAGAAAAGATGGAATATTTTTAGGAGTGAGGAAGAGCTTGTCAATCGTTTTCGCTAGTATCATCTTGGTCATAAGTTTGATCTTCTTGAGCAGCTTTACCAAACCAACTCTTAATACCAAGAACTAAACCTGAACTGGCACCACATATTCCAACTACTGCGGCAATTAAAATAAAGCCTATGAAAATGAAAAATAGAATTCCTAAACCAACACTAATCCAAATAGGGGAAGTGACCCAATACCATTTCCAATCTATCACATGAGTTAATTTCAAAATAAGAAAGATAATGAAAAGGAGCATGGGTAAACCTAGACCACCACCGCCACCTCTAGCACTTCGACGTTTATCTTGATCTGTCATTTTAAGCAAATCTCATTCTAGTTATACATTAATCTATAATGAGTATTCTGGGTAGTAGTATATCAATATTACCGATTAAATTACTCAACTCTTTTCCTGATTATTTTTAATACTAGGTTATGATCAGTAGGATCTTGGCATCGCACAAATTCTGTAGTAATACCATTTTTATCTATTTCTTTTTGATATTTTGTGCCTTCATATTTCCAAGGTAAAGTGCCATCAAATAATAACACTTTAATCATAGGCTCAGCAGCAGCTAATAACCAAATACACATTTTTCCCCGATCTTCAGGATAATTAAAAATATCACCTTTTTTATGCCCTTCCAAATTACAGGAGCTTTCAAAAACTTCCAAAGTTATCTTATATCTTGGCATTGACAAATTACTCACCTCAGTTTTCTATTGCTTAATTTTATTCTAAAATATTATGAAAAGATTGAATTGATCGAAATTCTCTCTAATATTAGATAGAATTTATATTGCACAATAGATTAGGTGTATTTATGACAAAATATGAAATAAAATATTATCAGGAAGAATTTTTAGAAGCACAAGAAGCAGTGGGAAAAGAAGTTACAAAAGATTGGAAGGGATTTGGTCAAACGCCTGCTAGTGAATTGAAAAAACGCTATTCCCAGAAAGATTTCGATCCAGAAACAAAATTTTATGCTTTTGATGGCGAAAAATTGGTTGGTTTTCTTACATCAACTATCACACAAGAAGATGAGATGAAAACAGCTCGATTAGAATTTCCACTTACTTTACCAGGACACGATGATGCAGCTGATTTATTATTCGAAAAAGCTGTTGTTACCTTACAAAAGAAAGGAGTGAAAAAATTACTAACTCGAGTAGGGGATATATATCTTGGAACCCAAGAGCAAGCTAAGAAATGGGATTATAAATTCAAGGAAAAAATGTATATCCTATTACAAGCAGATGCAAAAGACTTGATAACAAAAGAAAATGCTATTAAAGTTCTCGATTTTGAACCAGACCGCGATTTAGAACAGATGGTTAAGATTTTCGTTGAAAAATTAGGTCAAAATGAAGATTACTCTCGAGGTAATTTTGACCGAATAATAAATGATAAGGAAAATTTCCCAATACACCTCATTGCTCGCGAAAACAATCAAATTGTTGGTCGTGCACTTGCTTATAGGAATCCAAATCATCCCAATAATTTCAATTTAGGATCAATGTATCTCGAGGATGAAAAGTATTTTCAACCATTAATAGCAAAGACTATCGAAATGCTAAAAGCTTTAAAAGCTGAAAAAATTAGCCTCTTTTTGTTTGGACCAACATTACAATTGGAAGAACAATATCGCTCAGCTGGTTTTTCAGTTGAAGGAACAATAGATATGTATGAAAAAAGGATTTGAGTAAGTGAGATTGTTTCTGAATTAAATTATTTTCAGTAAATAAATTCCTATTTACTCCTTTTTTCATAAATTTTCTTAATTTTTTCATAACCAAGCGTATTAAACATGCACTCCTTCACACAAACAGAACAACCATAATTAGTTGAGAATTCTTTAAAACAGAGTTTGTTATCAATATGGGTTATTGCCCCATTATCATTTTCTATACCTTTATCAAAGATAGCTTTTATTGGGCATTTTTGAATACACCGTCCACAGGTATTACAATATTCTTCAATCCATTTGTGATCATTTGTTTTTTTAATTGGTAAATTTTCTATATTTGTTAAAACAGCTGTAACTCTATGTCTTGGTCCAAATTCAGGGATTATAGCAATGCCATGCCTACCATACCAGCCCATTCCTGCATCACCAATTAAAGGAGGGTAACAAACAGGACCACCAAGTGGGTGGCAAGCTTGGGCACCAAAACCATTTTTTCTAAGAAATGAAGCAACTTTATTTGCTACAATTCCTAATTCATTATAGGTTTTTATTATCATTGTTTGGGTTTCAGCAGATGGCGCTTTAGCCATTTTAGCGTAATCCATTTCCATTGAAAGAACAATAGCATTATCATATAGAACCGCTTCGTTTCTAAAAATCAGTTCTTTTCTTAATTTAGTGAAACCTATTACAAGACTTAACTCTTGACAATATTGTTTAAGTTTTAATAATAAATTGTCATTGATTATTGTAGCTGGGCTTTTAGGGGGTTTCTTAATAGATTTCTTTGCTTTCCTCATTTCAAAAAACAATCGAGGCATAATTCTAAAGCTTGGACCCATTCCTTTCAAACGATCTCTAATACGCATGCCTTGAATCATTTCATTATCCAAAAAACCCATAATTGGAGCATCTTCATCACCTTTTATTGATGAGGGATCTTTGAGGAGCTCATTTGAAGTTCCTTTAAGCATTTTTTGAGGTGAAAATTTACGAGGATGTTTTTTAACTTTAATATCTCTTTTTTTTGACATTTTAATAATTCCTGAATAAACCTTTAATGTGTAGTGAAAAGTTAATCTAGTATTGGAAACATCCCAAGTGTAAAAGTATAATAAAGCTTTTCTTTTTCTCTTCTTTTTTCAATAGAGTCATTTTGTGAATTACACTTTTCTAAAATTTTCTCGTTTATCAAACGAATTAGTTCAGACTCTATATATTGAGCATCCTCAGCTGTAATATCATATTGTCTAAAGCTTGGAAGAAAACCATTTTGGTTGTGTAATTTAAAATGAAGTAAATTATCTGCCCCTCTTTCAATTGAATGAAATGCTGTTTTATCCATTGTATCTAAAAAATACTCAATACGATTGGCAAGAAAGCGATATTCAAGAGCTAGACTTTTCAAGTAATCCCAGATTTCTTCTGAGTTTTGATTTTTAATAGTTTCATCAAAATTAAAATCAACATGTATTCTTGTAGTTGGCAATTTGTAAATTTTTACAAGGCGACCTGTAGGTGGTGTTTGAACGGAAAGAAGATTACTCTCTACCATTTTAGTTAGATGATATGATAGTGTGCTTTTATTTACTTGTAAAACATCAGCTAATTCATCAGTGGTGGCTTGCCCGTTTATTTTCACATAAAGATAGATTTTGGTCCTTTGTGGATCCAATAACACTTCTAATCGTTTTATTAATGCTTTAATATCTAACTGTAAAGTATTCTCAGGTGCCATTGTTATCTCACTTATAATATACGAGAGATTATTTAAGACTATTGAATCATTTCGATATAAATCGAATTATTTTTATATTAATCGAACTAAGTCTCATTAAGGGATTACTGTTGTTAGAAGAAACAAAAAGAAAGGAAATTGGCGATGAATTTACTCGAGCGATTAATTCCAAAAGCGAGGTAAAAATGCAAGCGTTTATCATGCAATATTGGGACCCAGAAACTATTGAAGTTGAGGGATCTGAAGAACTTATAGATTACTTTTTCGATATTATAGAGGAAGTAGAGGTTATTGAAAATTATGAAATAATACTTGAAAATGAAAAAAGATTGGCTATAAAATTCAAAAACAAATCTTTGGGAGAATGGGTAAAATGCATTTTTATACTTTCTACTAATAATCCTGGAACAATTGATCAAATAGGCATGAGATTAGTAGACTCACCAAAGGATGCTGATATCGAAAACACTCTCGAGAGAAAACTACCCAAATTGCTTGACAATTATATATTAGCCCTTTGTGAGAAGGATTTATTCTCTGGTGCAATAGTACTACTAAAAGATGAAAAAATTGTTAAACAATGGTACAAAGGTTTTGCAGATAAGGCTTTTAGCATACTGCCTAATGCTAAAACACGTTTTGATATAGGGTCTATGGGAAAGATGTTTACTGCATTAGCAATAGGCAAATTGGTACAAGAGGAGAAGATTGCATTTGAGGATACGATTGCTAGTGTACTACCAGAATTAAAAATAGAACAAGCAGACAAAATAACAATTCATCATCTACTAACACATACTTCAGGATTAGGCGATATATTCTGTCCTGAATTTTATAACAACAAAGAGAAATATACCACTATTAGAGAGCTTGTTAGTTTGCTTGAGAATAAACCATTAAACTTTCAGCCTGGTGAACGATTTCAATATAGCAATGGAGGATATGATTTACTAGGATTAATTATTGAAGAGAGAAGTGGGATAGATTATTTCAATTTTGTAAAGAAGCACATTTTTGAGCCAATAGGTATGATAAATTCGGATAGTTTCTACATTGATGATCCTATTCCTAATAGAGCTGTGGGATATACTAAAATAGGTGTAGGAATACGCAAAACAAGATATACTGATTGGAAAGTAAACACTCGAGTGGTAAGAAGGAGAGGGTGTGCAGCAGGGAGCGGATATTCAACTATAGATGATCTAGTAAAATTCAGTAACGCTTTGAGAACAAACAAAATTCTTAATCAAGAATTATTACAATTAATTACTACTGCACAAATAAAAAGAGTAGAAGATACCGAGAGCTTATTTTATGGTTATGGCTTTGGGGTTACAAAGTATGAGAATTTCTGCAGATATGGTCATAATGGAGGGTCACCAGGGGTAAATACTTACTTTGGGATATATGAACCATTAGGGTACACCCTCATAGTGCTTTCAAATTATGATTCTCCTGCTGCAGATAGAGTAGCTAAAAAATTTGATAATTTCTTAGTAAATATAAAACAATAATAAACTAATTCTATGCAAATTTACTTTGGTATTGACAATCAGTGATAATAATTTGAAAAAGCATACATATAAAGAAAAAGAAATGCATATTATCCATTGCACTCTTAATTTGAATAGCTTTTTATTTACAATGCTTAAATTATTTAGTTACTTACCATTTTTTAAGGTGAGAAAATTGGAAATAAAATGGGATAAAAAGAGATCGCAAATTATAATGGTATTAGTTTTAATAGCGAGTTTAATGTTAACAATAGGTGTAACTGTAAAAAGTGCTGCACCATCCACTCACTACTTTAGATGTAGTGGTTATATTAAAACCACAAGTGGTGTAGGAATATCTGGAGCAACAGTAAAAATGTATGACTCTGAAATGATTGTTCGGAGTTCTTATACAACTTCTGCGAGCGGTTATTATTCTGTATCATGCTATACATCAGATTATACTAATTATAAAATAGAAGTAACAAAAGATGGTTACATAACACAATCAGTATACAGATATTCGAGTGGTACCTATACTATTAATTTTAACTTAGTAAGCACAACTTGTAGTATAAGTGGTTATGTACATAAGGATCATTCAGATCTAAGGGTTTCTTCAGCTGATGTGAAGTTATATTCACCATCAGGTGCAATATTACGAACAGCATTAACAAATTCGGAAGGGTATTTCAATGTGTATGGTTCTTCACAAACTGCAGGTAATTTTAGATTGGTTATTTCAAAAAGCGGTTATGATACAATAACAAAATACTACTCATCGGGAACTTATACAGACGTTACAATTAATTTCATGATAACTGATAATACAATTGACAAGCTAGCTTATTTCTTCTATCCAACATCCGAACAATGTTGGGTAGATCAAGTAGCTAACATTGCAACAGTAATGCAATCTGAAGGATTTAGTACTACAACAATCGCTGATGAATATTATTGGAAAGATAGAATATTAGACCTTGATATTCTTGAAGGTCCCAGTGATTTCGTTTTCATATATGCGGTTGGACATGGTTCTTATTCAAGTGGTGTTTCTAGAGTTAATATTGGTGCAGACAATAGATTCGAATCAGATGAACTTGATGAATTGTTAGATAATTTTGAATCAGAGCATATTTTTGTGTTTATAGATTCATGCTACAGTGGCGGTTTTGTTAATACTGTACAAGGAGCGAACAGATTTGTCATTTCATCAACAGATTGTGAACATGTAGCTTATTACTATCCGGAATGGAATGCATTATTTGGCTTAGGATCAGTCTTTACAAATCTTTTCTTTAGTGAAGTGTTATTGGGGTATAGTGATACTACTGCATGCATTTATGCAATAACTATGGTTGAAATATTTTTTTCCAATTGGCCAGATGGACCACAATGTCCAATGTATAACGATCAAGAAGATTATACCTGGTTTTTCAATTGGTGAAATTATAACATGTTATTTATCATAACATGTTTTTCTTTTTTTATTTATCATAAAATAATTCTAATAAAAATAACCAATGAAACAAATTAATGAATAAATTTGGAAAATTTTGTATGGAAAGTAACTTGTAAATACAAAATCTTAATTATGCTTACAACGAATTTTTAATTGTAAAAACAAAAGCAAAATGAGAGGGCAATTATAATGGTTGAGATGATTTCAAAATGCGGAATGTTATGTAGTTCTTGCCCATGGTCTAAAGCGATTCAAGATTCGATGAGTAATGTTGAATATGAACAATATAAGAAAGGATGTAAAGAAACCCTAGGATATGCACCATCTGGACCATTTCAGAATTGTGTAGGATGCCAAACACCAGAAGATCAATGGCCTAAAGGTAGTCGTCTACCATTCAAAAGTTGCACAATACGAAATTGTGTAATGAAATCCAATATTGAAAATTGTGTATACTGCTCAAGGTTTCCCTGTGAATCTATTGAGCTAAAAGCAAAAGAATGGTCAAGAGAAAAAATAGAAAAGAAACATAACAAGATAATTTCAGAACCTCAATATAGAACTTATGTTGAACCATTTGAAGCATATAAACGACTACAAAAAGTGAGATTAACAATACCACAAAAGGAGATTATTGAAGCAACCATAATACCATTATCAGGGATTAAAATCGCTGATTACCCAATTGATCAGCTTACGCGTTTGAAAAATAATCTTTATTATGAAAAGGTTTACAATTTTTTGAAAGGAGTTTTAGAGTCATCATTGGAAATAAAAGACGTTGATACTTATGCTCAACAAGAACGATTGAAAAATATGAAAAAACAACTTTTACGTTTTCTATGGATCATAGGTACTTTTGGAGAAATAGATGATACAAATCAACAACTTGTAGTAAAGGCAAATGATTTTATTAACAACCGATTTTCCGAGACGTCCCTAGGAACTTATTCGTTTTTAAAAAATATCATTTTCCAAAAATTAGAAAAATTTGGAATTGATGTCAAACTAAATGCCGAATTAACTGATAAAGGACAAACTCATTATATGACTCCTACAGGTGCATTAAGAAATCAAGGGTGGCAAATAACATTTGGATTCAAGAATAACGCTGAAAATCAAGGGATGTTAATTGCTTTGCAAGAGTATTGCCAAAAATTATATTCAAAATTTGAAAAGAAAGCCTTTAGTTATTTCACAAGAAATGATTTCACAGTATTAATAGAATAGGCAAAATTGGTGCGGAGGACGCGATTCGAACGTGCGAACTCATATTTTTATTAATTTGGAAATAAAAATTAACTAAATAATTTCACTTTGTAATTTTATGCTTATCTTGAACATTATTTAAAAGAATCAATGATTTGTATAGAAACCCAATAAATGGTTGAATCGCGAACAAAGAATAAAAACTTGCCATCAAGTGTTAGACTAGGGAAGCGTTCTGTTCCTTTTGTGTTTATCCTATCACCTAAATTTATTGGTTCGCTCCAATGATTATCATTATTTTTGAAGCTAATATAAAGATCATAGCTTCCAATATTATTTGGACCATTTGAAGAATAAATAATATAATTCTCATCAGGTGAAATACATGGAAGCCAATCTCGATATTTCATATTAAAATGTCCACCAAGAGGTTTAGGTTTCTGATACTTATTTTCTTTAAAGATTGATTGAACAATTTCCATATCTTTAATTTTTTCTGAATAGCTACAATAGTATAAATTACCATTTTTAGCAATACTTGGTACTACTTGAGCTTTATCAGTATTTATAGAAACATCTAGCATTTCTGCTTCACTCCATCCTTCTGGAGTCCGCTTAACAAACCAAATATTGTTATCATTTTGCTCCCATTTAAGATTTGGTCTAGTAGAATAAAAAAATAGTTTTTGACCATCATAGGAAAAAACAGGCCCACCATCGCTAAACTTCCCAGAGAAAGTAGCCACTTTTGGCTTAGACCAAAATCCATTTTTCTGTTTCATGTACATAATTACTTGGGGTAATCCTTCATCAGGTCTACGCCATCTTGACCAATAAAACTCTAAACCATCTGGAGAGAAAGTAGGACTACTATGTTCATGATGATGCGTGTTTACTATACTAGGGGCAAAAATTTGTGGCTCTAAATCAGGTAATGGTAATCCTAGATATTTTCCCTTTAAATTCAAATTTTCATTATTCTTTTCATTTATATTGTTCATTTGAGTTACAAGAGTACAACCTTATTATCACATAATAACTACATCATTAATCTGGATTTTTTTTAGTTAAAGATACTTTAACTTGTTATTTTTATTGAAAAAAAGTTTAACAACTTGTTCTTTTCTAAAAAAAATCCCCCTAATGAAAGGTAAAGCCTTTAAAAAAATGATTTTAATCTACAGCTTGTTAATTATATTTTACAATAAAGCTTACAAAAATTAGAATGTAACAAACAAAGTAATTAATTAATTTTTAAAAATATTTTTTTATAATTGGTGCGGGGGACGCGATTCGAACACGCGAGCTCACATTTTTGCTAATTTGGAAATAAATATTAAAAAGAAAAATATGCTCAAACTCGCATACAAATCATTCATACTCAGTAGCTACTTTTCACGATCAATCATACCAATAATAAGGATTAAGATGATAGGCTTTCATAAACCATTCTACAGCTAAATTCTTCATACCAAGGGTATCACAAAGCTTACCTAACATAGCTGCACCTTGATAATTATCAGGAAAATAAAAAACTAAAATGAGAGTACAATTTATTGCTTGAACTATATCTTTTTCATTTATTGCTGTGAGAATATCAGAACGTAACTTTTTAGGGTCGAGTTTGATTGATTTGAGTGAATCGTAATTTTTAAGTTTGAACTCTATTTGCTCAAATGAGGCAACAAGTTCTCTATTCTGTTCATTAAAGATTAAATCAAGTAATAGTTCAATGTGATTATGCGGTGTTTTCCGCTCCAACAAGAGAATTACTTTTTCTTCGAAAGAAATATCGGGATGAGTGTTAACTGCAATAAAACTTTCAGGAGAGTTCTTAATATCAATAACGAGTGTTTTTCCTTTGTAGAGATCATCATAATTCGGAAATTCTAATTCTCTTTTTTTAGACAAAATTCACACCAAACTAAACTATTGTTTATTTATTAACAATATTATAAAAATAATATCAAATTACTCTAAATTATTTGATTAAATAGGAAATAATTACTTCCAAAAACTAAAAGAAATGAAAATTAATTGGTGCGGAGGACGCGATTCGAACACGCGAACTCCTTCGAGACCAGCACCTCAAGCTGGCGCCTTAGGCCACTTGGCTACCTCCGCAAATTAGGGGATTAATTTGAGGTGATTTCTGAAAATAAAAAGGAATATAAAAAAGTATTTGTAGTAGATGAAAAAAGAATAACCAGAGGTAATTATCCTAACAACTACTCATGAATATTATATACCACTATTTTTGCATTATCTTAGTCCTATTCTTTTGTATATAGTTGATAATGAATTAATTAAATTTAGATATACTGGTGATGTCCCCATTTCTTCCTCTAGAGCCTATGATATTTTAGCTAGCTGTTTTACTATAGACAATCTCCTTGATTCCGATATTTCTCTTAATTCGAAATTCCACTTACAAGAAGATCTTGGTAATAAAAATGAATGTCTTGTTGGTTATAATAATGGTTGGAACTATGAATGCATTACTTTGGATTTGAAAAAAATTGACCATAAGCATTATCCTGTTTCTTTGAACAATATTTGTTACAAACATAATCCTATTTGGAAACAAGTTAAATTATCAACAACTGAGGCTTTTCATATTTTTTCTATGCTTACTGCGAATGCTTTTTACACTAGATTTGAGTTTTTAAAACGAAAATATTTCACTTCTCATTTATCACGTGAAATTCTACAAAAAGAACATATCTATTATCAAAATAATTTAGTGGTTTTTGGTTATAATGTTCCCAAGAAATTCACTGATTCTTTTCATTATGCTGTTGATTATTTGGACTATCTCATAGACCAATTGCTTAACAAAAAAATCACCCCTTTTGAAATTGCCCTTCTTGGCGGTCGAAATACCTTACTTTATTTAAGAGAGTGCCCCCCTGTTGAAGCATTTATTGCTCTAGCTATGAAGCAGTTACAAGATCCAAAAAAGCTTTCCTTTAACCGTAAGATTGTTTATTATCTTCTATTATGGTCGTTACCTATTCCCAAATTTAAGAGTGAATTTAGTGCTTTTGAAAAAGAATTTTCCAAGGAATTATCTGAAAAATCTCTGTATTAGAGGTCATTTTTCTTATAACTAAAACATATATGACGATATTATCCACATCTGCCCAGTTTTTAATTATCTTTGAGGATAATCTTTCTTTTGTAGTGGTTAATGATGTTTAGTGGTAATGATAAAAAATCTGATGGAATCTTTGTTTTAGATGGGCAAATTTATTCCGCTAATGATTTAATTAACGCCATGCGCCGTCATGGTATTCGTTTACAAATAACTCGTAATGGTATTGCTATTGAAGGCGAACAGATATCTTCAATCTCGAATCTCGAAGACAATAAATGTCCATTGGCTGGAACCTGCGAAAAGCGAGTTGCATTAGTTGAATTTTTAAAACTTCAAAGGCAACAATCCTTTAGCCAGAGAACCACTCCTCAAGATGATCTCTACGAGGATGATTTTGACAATTTTGATCGCTCTTCTGAATTTACTTCCTATCCTCAAAATCGAGATGATACTCCAACATCTAGAAGAGATAATTCAAGAACAAATCGTGATTTCATTAAACCTAATAATCATGATCTATTTGAAGGCAATGTTCGTCAATCAAATGGCCTATTTGATGATCAACCAGTTGATGATGCCCGTACATTATTCGACGAACCAGAGTTCCGATCTACTCCTGATAAATCCTTCTTTGAAGATTCCTTCTATGATGATGACAATGATGATTATGACTCGGATATGGATTACTCTCGAGATAAACCATCCTATTCTAGCTCAAAGAATTTTGATTTCTCGAGACAGCAACAGCGTTCGCATCAAGACCAATCTTATTGCCGTCGTTGTGGTTCTGATGTTGATCCTAATTGGGTTGTTTGTCCCAAATGTCGTGCTGAAATCAAACCTCGTGCACAGGTTTCCGATGAAGATTATTTGTTTAAATGATAAAAATCGTCACTTTCCTGGTTAAAAAGACCATTTAGGAAGTGACCGAATTTTTTTTAATCAAGAACATTTCCCTTCCAATTAGATATTAAGTTGAATTACTCGAGGGAATGATTATATGTCCACATCCACAACCCCAAAATGGGTTTTTAATAGAGAATTAGCTAATTTAGATGGCAAATATATCACCATTATTACCACTACTGGTAAAAGTTACAATGGGTTATTGAAAGCCTGGAATCCCGATACTTTTGATGTTTGTATTGCCAATGTTCAAGAAGGCAAAAATAATTATTTCAAAGTTATTCTTAGAGGAACTGTTATTTCTGAGGTTTTAATTCCTGAGAAACCTTTTGATTTACAGGCATTAGCTGAAGTTTTACGAGAACGCCTTAATCTCCTTGAAGCTGATGTCAAGTTATTCGAAGATGCTCGCATTATTCAAGTTCTCAATAAAGTTAAAGTTTCTGAAAAAGGTGTTGAGGGTACAGGCCCTGTTGCTGACCGTGTAAGAGCGGTTTTTGATCAACATATGAACGATCTTCAAGAAGAAGAGAAAGAAAACGAAGAAGGATAGGTTAAATCTTCCTTTTCTTTTATTTTCATCTCCGGTGAAAATATTGTTTGAAATAACTGCTTGTGATTTATTAGCTAGAATAGGCACTATTCAGACTAATAAAGGTATAATTCATACTCCTTGTTTTGTTCCCGTTGTTCATCCTGAATCATCTAAAAATTTCCTTCCAGTTGATTCTTTTCAGGATAAATTTGGTATTGATTTTATCATTACTAGCTCCTATATTTTACGAAAAAGACTTTCTGAGAAATTTGTTAACCTTCATGATCAAACGCATTTCCCTGGTCCTATTATGACTGACTCAGGTGCTTTTCAATCACTAGTTTATGGTGAAATTGAGCTTACTCCTGAAAATGTTATTTCTTATCAAGAAGGTATTCAATCGGATTTTGCTGTTCCCCTTGACATTCCTATTTCTATTACTGATTCTTATGATGTGGCTAAATCAAAAGTTGAAACGACTATTGCTCGTTGCAATGATGTTCCATCTTTAATCAAATCGAACCAAATAAAATGGGTTGGTCCAATTCAAGGTGGGAAATATCTTGATCTCGTTGAAAAATCAGCAATTGAAATATCTAAAATACCTACTTTTGAGATGTATGCTATTGGTAGTGTAGTTGAGATTATGAACAATTATCAATATGACACTTTACTTGATATTATTTTCACAGCAAAAAAATATCTTAATCCTGCTATTCCTGTTCATCTTTTTGGTGCAGGTCATCCCTCAATGTTTCCTTTTATTGTCGCTGCTGGTTGTGATTCTTTTGATTCTGCAGCTTATACATTATATGCTCAAGAAGAGCGCTATATTACCAACACCCAAACGTTTCTACTGAATGAATTGGATAACCTTCCGTGTAATTGCCCTATATGTAATTCAACTACAATTGGTGACTTAAGATCCATGAAGAAAAATGATAGAATAACAGCACTAGCAGCTCATAATCTATATGTTTGTCAAGTTGAGATGAAAAATATCCATCGAGCTATTGCTTCAGGAACCCTTTGGAATGTTTTAGAAAGCAGGGCAAGAGTTCACCCAAGTTTAATGAAAGGATTTAATTCATTAAAGAAATACATTAGTCAACTAGCTATAAATAATCCTTCAACTAATAATAAGGGATTATTTATGGTTACATCTTCTGATCTAAACCGTCCTGAAATTTTCATTCATAAAGAGCGTTTAGCTAATGTTCTTTCAGCTAACATGAAAGATAAATTACTTATAATTTCGCTTTTGGGAAATCAACTAAGTGAAACATATGAATTCTCAAGGTATTTTAAGGACCTTACTCGAGAGGATTCTAATTTAATTAATGACTTTACCATTTGGATTTTGGACCCTTATTTTGGTATTATACCTCTTGAATTATCTGAAGTTTATCCCTTATCACAATATGTGTCAGCTACTAATCTCTCGAGAGAATTAATGTCAAATCAAGCAAAATTAATTGTCAATGAAATCTTAAATCATAAATTTACAGAGATTATTATGTTAGGTGATTTATCCGAAATTCAAAAAATAATAAAAGTAACACCTAATTTCTCTCGAGATACTACTACTATCAAATCATATAATTTTCAAATTTCTGATGATAATTTATCTCGAGTAAAGGAAATTTTGCGATTATTATTATGATTTTCTCTATTATTATTTCAAAATTGTTGCGTTTTTATTTTGAAAAAAATAACAGTATATTGACAAGCTATGATTCAAGATATGCATATAATCAATATTACTAAAAATTGTTTTAGCACTTTTAGTTCTAGGCTTATTTTTACCTTAATTTCTAATCATGATTTTTGTACTAGGAATGAACTTGTCAAATGGACTGGTTTTTCATTTATTACTATCTCGAGATATTTACAGGAATTTAGTAAAGCAGGATTAATTGGTAATGCTCCCGGAATTATTTTTTTATCAGATTTTGGCAAAAATATTTTTTCTTTACTTGGTGATTTATTTCAAAAAGAGATAGAAATTGCTAATGGAAATGAAACTAATTTATAACAAGATTACTGGGTGATTAATTTAGGTATTTTTTCTCTTAATTCTCTTTTAAGTTGATATTTTCGTTCATTTCTTGAACCACTTCTCTCGAGAAAGCCTTCTTCGTATAACCTGGCCAAATAAGTACTTGCAGTTGTTATTTTTAATTGAGCTCCAAAAATATCCTGGTATGAATCACATAAATCATTTGATGTAAATAATGAACCCAGACCATAAGCTGTTGAAATTAACATTTTTACTCGATCATATAGTGGTAGTTCTAAAGCATCTTGTATTTCCATATCAGGTGAATCTTCTAATGATGATACTCCTTTTCCTAAAAGGTTATTAGCTGAAACGATTAGGTTTTTTAGATTTTTCTCATCTAATTTTCCTTCAAAAGTAATGGTGATCTTATTATCTTGTTCATCACTCATTTCAACTTTTACTTTTCGTTTACTCAATGCTTTATCTCCATTAGAAATTAGGGTAAGTTAACTTATAATATCCTTTATTATCGTGATATTATCTCGATATTATATTTAATTTGTTGGATCTTTATCCTGTATTATTTATTATTTTATTAAAACTAATAATTTTTTGTATATAAGACCCGCTCATTTCTATTGGAAAAGTAATTTTTTTATAAAAAAATATTTATTAATTTAGACAAAAGATTATTATATTAGATAGAATCTTATGTACCAAACTGAGATTTTTTTATATATATAATATTTACTAAGAGATACACAAAAGCCAATAAAATACATCTCCAATGGAAAAAAGGGGGAGATATTAAAATTATCTTCACAATTATATATGTGCTTGTGAACATGATCTTTTCTTATTAATTTGGTTTCAAGAATATTATATTTTTTATAAAAAACACTATATTTTGTGGTTTTTATATTTGTTTACCCCCTCATTTCCAGTGGAAAAATAAATCAAATTAGGAAAGAATCTCCTTTATTCACATATTCACAGATAATTTGTGAATTCACAAAGCAATAGGAGAAATCAGTTATTTTGTGAAAAGAAAGCAGGAAAATACTTCTTTTTAATAACAAAGATTTCTAATAAATTCCTTTAAAAAAATAGACATTTTTTGGAAAAGTAGTTTTTATTTATAAATTAAAATTAAAAAATACACTAAATAATATCATTTTTATTATATTTCTTTTAATCTAAGACTTAAATAATATTAAAAGAAAATTGATTGATTTATCCTATTCACAATATTTTTTGTGTTTATTGTGTTCATGTATATACAGTGTTCACATATATACAAAAATCAAATTTTTCAATTAATTCAGATCAAAATAAGTTATTTTTCATATTATCTTATGAGGGAAATATGTAGATAATAATACTTCTTATTTTCTTATTTCAAAATACCTTTCTTATACAATATTGTAGTATGGAGGTATAGTGTTGGCCTTAAGTTGGATTAACAAAATCCTAACTCGAAAAAAGAAGAAAAACATTAGGCTTGCATTTTATGGTGAGGTAAATGCAGGTAAAACAACATTAGCAAATCGTATTGCTAATGATTTAGGTTATAATGATTTGGGAACTGTTTCTGAGATTCCTCATGAAACACGTAAAATGGTTAAGCTTGAAAATGCTATTTTGATAAAAGATGGCTACGAACTTAATTTCACATTAATGGATATGCCAGGTATTGCTTCAACAGTTGATTATCGAAATTTCGTTAAGTTTGGCTTATCAGAAGGAGAGGCCATTCAAAGAGCAAAAGAAGCTACTAAAGGTATTTTAGAAGCAATCAAAATGATTGATCAAGTAGATGTTGCTTTAGTTATTCTTGATTCTACTAAGGTTCCATTTGAACAGGTTAATTTAACCATTATTGGTAATTTACAATTACAAAAAATACCAATAATTATCGTTGCTAATAAAACTGATTTGCCTGATTCTCGTCCTGAACTAGTACGACAAACTTTCAGTGATCAACATATTGTTGCTATATCTGCAAAAACTGGTGATAATATTAACCAGCTATATGATACAATTATGAGGAGCGCTTGAGGTGATAGAAAAATGAAATATGTTGTTGATTTTATAACAAAAGCTGCTACCGATAAATTAACACCTTTTGAAAAGGTCAAAATGATAATCAGGCTAGTAAGACAAAATAGAGTGCTTATACTTGAAAATGGGTTAACACCTGATGAACAAGCTGAATTAATTAAACAAACTATGATGGTCATTGATTTTGATGATTTTATAGGTGTTGAATTCTTCAATTGGAACAGAAATCCAAATGATCAAAAAAGATTTTTCAAGAAACCACCTCTAGGCAAAGACTCAAATTACACAGTTGTAGCTCCTTCTGCAGCAGTACAAATCATTGAGAATAGTGAAGATTTACTATCAATTCAATTGAAATCACAAATAATGTGATTTCTTTTATTTCTTTTTTCAAAATTTTTTTCAATTCAAAAATTAATAATATATTTGGGTTTTAAATATGAATCAATCAATTTTACCTCGAGTTATTCTTATAACTGGTACTCCTGGTGTTGGAAAAACTACTATTGGTAAAATTTTGATTGAGCATGGTTTTCAAGTATTTAACTTGAATCAATTTATTATCAATGAAGGATTATATTTTGGTTATGATCACACTCGAGAGAGTGTAATAATAGATGATGAATTTTTAGTTCAACATTTACGATCGTTACTACTAGATTTTTCAGGAATTCTATTTATTGAAGGGCATACTACTGAATTAGTTCCCAAAGAGTATGTTGATTCTATTGTTGTTTTGCGATGCAATCCTGGGGTTTTGCGTACACGTTTAACGTTATCTCGAGATTATTCAAAAGAAAAAATTGAAGAAAATGTTCAAGCAGAAATCATGGATGTTTGCTTATTAGCTGTTCAAGAACAATTTACTAATCTACCTATTTATGAAATTGATACTACTAAATTTGAGCCAATTGATATCGCTAATCAAGTTTTGAAAATAATTGGAAATTAATTTATTGCTTTAAAGATTATATTGATATATCTTAATGTTTATACATAATGTTATACTACTCTTAACTTAATTATGTACCAATCTGGTGGTAAATTTGTCTAAAAAACAAACTACTGGGAAATCTGCTAAACCAAAGAAGCAAATTTTCACTCGAGAGAATATCTCAAAAGTATTTTTACCATCACTTTTTCTAATTGCTATTATTATGACTCCTGTTTTGTTTGAAGCATTCAATGTGCGCCATCAAAGAATAAATGATGTTGTAGATGCCCCTTTCCCAGCTGATTGGTATGATGATATTTTTAATAATGCACCAAATCAAACAATTGATCCAGATGATCCTGATCAGAATTACACTGATGGCTTTTTAGATGGTTTTACTAATGGTGTTTCAGATCCTGAGCGAATATTATTCCGAATTACCCCTACTGATGAATATTTTTACTGGCGTCTCGAGGTATATGACGAATATTTAACAGATAATTGGGATAAGAATTCAACAACTGAACCATATACAGGATACACTCCTCCCACCACTCGAGATGGAGAGTTTACTGTTACATCAGATTTAGCTTATTATGGTGGTACCTTAGCTAGATATTTTCCAGCACCGTATCATTATATCTATAATGAAGAATTTTCTGAAAATTTCGCTTTTGATCCAGCTATAAATTGGGATTCTGAAAATTCTCATTTAGAAGAAGATATGTATGGTAGTAAACTTATCAGTGCTTTATTTGAAAATACTAATGACAATACCACTTTAACTTATGATGTTAGTTATACTATTCAAGATAATAATTACATTAAAGATAATACTCTCGGATATTCTTCTTTAAATAGCCTTATTATTAGTAATCCTGTTCTAAATGATCGATATCTACAAATCCCTGAAGATTACAATCTTCTTGCTCCCTATACCTATGCTGTGGCAAATGAACTTCGAAACCCAATATTAACAATTTATGATCAAATCTATAAAAATATGATTTGGCTTACTAGTAATTGTAGTTATGATATTGACATGCTTTTAGGTTTATCAGATGAATCTCCAGCTCCTGGTGAAGATTATGTTGAGTGGTTTTTATCTAGACAGATGGGTACAGCAGCACATTTTTCATCTGCTTTATCTATGATAAGTAGAATTCAAGGCATACCTACACGAACGGTAGTTGGCTTTTCTTATGGTGAATTATCTGGTAGTGAGTTTATAATTCGTGCAAAACATATTCACTCTTGGACTGAAGTTTTCCTTCCTATTTCAGGTACAAGTGGGCGTTGGGTTGCTTTTGACCCCTCACCTTTATTACCTGGTATCAGAGATCAGTATGGTGTAAATACAATTGGTACCCAAACAGTTTTCTATTGCTCAAATGAATTCTTTTTATCTAGTGAACATATGAATAAACAATTATTTTACCCCTACTTTGTTCCTAATCCCACATCTAGTGCTTGGTATTCTAATCCATATAATCCATCTGAATGGTATGGACCTTATGTTAATCGAACTCAAACATTCAAAATTTATGCTTATTTAGGTGATGGAACAGATACTGATTTCTTTACTTACTTACTTACAGGGGATCCAGGTGCTTTAGAACCCATTACGGGAGAAACCATTTCTTTTATTGATACAACAACTGATACTGTTTTAGGTTCAGCCTCTACCAATTCTAGTGGTTATGCTGAAATAACTTACTCATATCCATTATCAGCTCAAAGTGGAAAACATTATATCTCAGCTGAATGGTTAGGTATTCAAATACCAACATACGATTTAAGATACATTCCATTAAGTTATATTAATACAGGAGTAATAGTATCAAGTACAGTCAATATTACTTCTACTATGCCATATCAAGAAATATTTGATATAGATGTTAATTTCTTTAATCAGGAAATAACAACAGATAATTATTCATTTACAGCATTAACTATATTTCTTGGAGAAAGGCAGATATTATTTTCATACTCAAAAGAAAATTATTTTTTTATCTAAAATAGTCTCTTTCTACAGGTCTAACAAGTTCTGTAGCAGAAATTTCAGCTTTTTCAAAATTATATCCACGTATTAAAATAACCGGTAAACCTTCATCTCCTTCCCCCATGAGTAATCCAGCAGCTGAACATAATTGATCTGCTACTGAAATACTAGTTGTTTTTAATTCATATCCAACTAAATCCTTCTTTCCTTTATAGTCTTTAATTGGATTAATTCCTGAACATCCAATAGCAATATTTATTGCTCCAAGTCTAAAAGGTCTATTATGAGTGTCTGAAATTATTATTCCCACATCTTTTTTTGTTTTTAATTTTATGTATTTTCTAATTTCTTTAGCTGAAATATCAGGATTTATAGGTAATAATGAAACATAATCTTCTTTTAATACGTTGGATTTATCTACACCACTATTTGCACAAACAAATCCGTGTTTTGTTTCAGTTATTAATACTCCATTGCGATTTTTCCAAATATTTTTAGCTTCTTGTAAAATTATTTCAACATGTCTTGGATCTTTATTATCATTTTTTGCTATTTCCTTAGCAAAAGCTGAAGGAATTATATCATCTAATTTAACTAATCTCCCTTCTGCTCTCGAGATAATTGATTGAGCTATTACAAAAATATCGTTATCTTCAATATTAATGTTATTTCTCTCAAGAGTTTCTATTATAATTTCAGGTATATTATCATCTTGATTAATCATAGGAAAATTGTTTAATGGGATTATATTCATCAAAAATCTTCACCTTAAAAAATTAGAAATATTGATTCTGTTTTTAGCAGAATCAATTTTGAAATAACTTAAACAGTTATTTCTATTCCTAGTCTTCTTACTAGTTCTTTGTATCTATTTCGTACAGTAACTTCAGTAACTGTTGCGGTTTCTGCAATCTCTCTTTGAGTTCTTCTTTCACCTTCGATTATTCCTGCTATATAGATAGATGCAGCAGCTAATCCTGTTGGATCCTTTCCAGCAGTTAAACCATTTTCTTTTGCTTGATCAATAATCTCAATAGCTCTTTGGGCAGTATGGCCTGATAATCTTAGCTCTGCACTAAACCTAATTATATAATCATTTGGATTTGCTAACGGAATACGAATTTGAAGTTCTCTTATAATTAATCGATAGCATCTGCCAAGTTCTTTCTTTGATATTCTGCTATTTTTAGCAATTTCATCGAGTGTTCTAGGTACTCTTCTTATTCTTGCTGCAGCATAAACTGCTGCTGCAATCATAGCTTCAATACTTCTTCCACGTATTAGATGTCGTTCAATTGCTTTTCTATAAATAACTGCAGCTGTTTCTTTAACCGTTCTTGGTATGCCTATTTGTGAGCTTAATCTATCTAATTCACTCATAGCATAAGCTAAGTTTCTGTCCATTGATGAGTGAACACGTGTTCTTATTTGCCACTTTCGAAGTCGATATATTTGTGCTCTCCTTCTTGGAGACAATTTCTTTCCATAAACATCTCTATCTTCCCAACCAATTTGCGTTGCTAATCCTTTATCATGTACAGCAAAAGAGGTTGGTGATCCTACTCTACTTCTTTTATTTCTTTCTTCAGAAGTAAAAGCTCTCCATTCTGGTCCTTCATCAATTATATGTTCATCTATCACTGCACCACAATTTGTACAGATACGTTCTCCTCTTGTTGAATCACTTATAATATCAGTGGATCCACATTCCGGGCAAGCCACTTGTGCTTTTTCTTCTTGAGTATTATCATCAGACATTCTTGTTTAAGCCACTCCTTAATATATAATAATCATTTTCCAAAAACGATAAAGTCCAATAAGTCTACTAATTGTTTACAAGAAGAGCATATTAAGAAGTGATACCTGCTTCTTAATTGTTTATTTAGCCCCACATAGTTAGATTTTGGATGTTTTTACCATTTCGGGAAAGATTTTTATATAGCTTCTACTCTTTTTCTGAGAACTTAATATATAAATGTTTCGAAAAAATATTTATCTTATACATATTTTTCCCATTTAATATTGGTTAAATGAGTAATAATATATAAAAAAATGAAATAAATGACGCACAAAGCGTCATTAATTTTTATCTTATTTTAGTTTTGGATCAAGTGCATCTCTTAGGGCATCTCCCATCAGGTTGAACCCTAATATAGTAATGAAAATCATCATTGCAGGCCAGGTGGGCATCCACCAGTAAGTAAGTAGATTGTCTCTGTGATAAGCTAAGTCATCACCCCAAGTTACCGCAGTAGGATCGCCTAAACCGAAGAAGGCTAATGCAGCAATTGTCATTAAAGTATTAGCAATACCTAATGTTGTGATAACAATTACAGGTGATAGTGAGTTTGGTATAATGTGTCTAAATATTATCCTTGAATCCTTTGCACCTAGTGCTCTTTCAGCTTCTATAAATTCCGTGTTTTTCAGAGACAGAATCGTACTACGTACTATCAGACTTGTACCACCCCAACCAATCAGTGCGAATATTACAATTACTATCATGTAAATTCCACCTGGTATTTGGCTAGCGAAATCTCTGAAAATAGCAACGATGAAGATAAAGAGGATAAATCCTGGCATAGCAGATATTATTTCATTTATTCTTTGTACTATATCATCAAAAAATCCACCATAGTACCCCGAGAACGATCCTATAATCATTCCTAGAATGCTTGTAGTCATCTGACCAATAAATCCTAAAATCAATGATAATGTTGAACCAAAGAAAGTTCTGGATAATAGGTCATACCCACGAGTGTCTGTACCAAAGGGATATTGTGCGCTTGGTGGTAATGTTTGATCTCCAGGAATTATATATCTTGGATGGGCTATTAATCTAAGATATTTCTGTGTTCCTGGTATCCATAGTTCAATATAATAGTTATTTTGATCCCATGGATCTGCTGTCGGATTATTTAAACCAAATAAGTTATCATATTGCTGTATTATAAATGCGAGAAGTGCCATTATAACAAGGAATGCTACGATATAAAATCCTATCATACCCATTTGGTCTCTTCGCATTCTTTTCATTGTAAGAGCCCAGAGATTAGAACCTTCAACTAATTTTATTTCTTCAAGTATTCTAGCTTCTCTGTCAACGCTTGTTTCGTTTACTGTAGCCATTTTCTAATCAGCTCCTAATACCTTATCCTTGGATCGACTAGAGCATAGCTCAAATCAACCAGTAACCTGAATATAAGGAATAAACCACCAAAGATGAAATTTGTTGCCATCATCATAGGATGGTCTCTTTGCAACGAACTCGTCAAAAACACCGTTCCTAACCCTGGCCAACCAAACACACCTTCTGTCATTACAGCTCCACCTAGAAGTCCAGGTAGAGACATACCAACTACAGTTATAATTGGTAGTAACGCATTTCTGAAAGCATGTTTGTAAATTACAGATCTTTCGGCTAATCCTTTTGCTCTGGCAGTAACAATATAATCTTGTCTTAAGATATCCAGTAATTGAGAACGCGTTAATCTTGCTAAAAATACTAATCCTGTCAATACTAGTGTTATTGTTGGTAGTATTAAGAATACATAGAATTGTGGGTTCAGAATGAACGGTTCTCTAAATGCTTCTCCTTGTGTTGCTCCGGTAAAGTTGAACATATAAAATGATGCTAACATTACCAATTTTGCCAGCCAAAATGTTGGCATTGAGTAACCAATTAGTGACGCAAGTGTTACCCCTTTATCCCAGATTGAGTATTGCCTTGTTGCTTGTACTACACCTATTACTGTTGCCAGAATTGTACTTATTAAAAAGGCTGGTGTTGTTAAGAACAAAGTGTACCACATTCGGTTAATTATAATATCTGTAATTGGTTTTCCTAATTCTCCACTGCCTTCTACCCAGTGCCAAGAACGACCAAAATCACCTTGGAAAATTCCACTGCGTTCGTAGGTGCCTTCTTCCCATATGTATCTCTTCATTAATCCTAACCATTGAAAATATCGTAAAACGACATTAACTCGAACATAAACGGGGTGATCAACGATCATGGTTCCTGTATCCCATTCTAAACCAGTTGCTGTGTACTCAAAAGTTTGTATTAATTTATATTGTATTTGTTGGGATGTTTGGTTGTATTCTTCTAAAAATGAGTTTATGTTTGCTACAAAGGTTACCTCTGTAGTTTCATAGTTCCCAGGAACAGTTATGTTAAGATTATAACCAGAGATACTAAATGTTCTGTTGACATCACTACGCAGGACTAATGTTACAGTAGTATAATCTACATTTCCAGACTTAGGTCCTGTGACATTAAATGTTTTCATAGAGAATCCATTTACTGAATCCATATCTATATTATATGTCACATTATCTTGTCCTTGTTTTTGTAGAAGACCAATTTGTAGACCAATTTCATTATATCTCGCTACATATTGTGTTTGTTCTCCTTTAAACAGCCCCATTCTAATTTGAATAGGATCTCCAGGAGATGCAGCAATGAGCGCAAAACTAACAATTGAAATTCCAAGCAATGTAGGCAAGATATAAAGTATACGTCTTATAGCATAGCTTCTCATAGACATTATTCAACATCTCACATATGTTAGATAATTTTGACTAAAATTTTCCTTTTTTATTGCAATATAAAGGTTTATTTTTCTTCTAATATATCTCTTTGCACATATATAGGTTTTACGACTCATACAATAAATCTATTAAAATAAGTTATTTATATCATTTTTATAATAATCATAGATTTTTTTAGCCAAATTTTTATCTATTCCTTTTACATTTTCCAATTCAAGAATTGTTGCTTTTTTTATATTTTCTATACTACCAAAGTATTCAATTAAAATATCCATTCTTTTTGTTCCAACCCCCTCAATTCTTTCCAATGATGATTGTAGCATTGTTTTGCTTCTCTTTTGTCTATGATAAGTTATAGCAAATCTATGAGCTTCATCTCTTATCCTTTGTAGTATTTTCAATCCTTCAGACCTCTTATCAAGCTTAATTGGTTTTCGTTCATCTGGAAAATGTATTTCTTCAAATTCTTTTGCTAATCCAATCAATGGAATTTTAATTTTTAAGTCATCAAGTACAGAAGAAGCAGCACTTACCTGCCCTGAACCCCCATCTATAACAATTAAATCAGGTTCTTTTAATGTATTAGCCAAACTTCCAGAAAATCTTCTTCTAATAATCTCTCTCATGGAGCCATAATCATCTTGCCCTAAAATCGTTTTTACTTTGAAATGCCGGTAATCCTTTTTGTTTAATTTTCCATTCTCAAAAACAACACATGAAGCAACATTATTTGATCCTTGTAATGTTGAAATGTCAAATGCTTCTATTCTTGAAGGCATCTCCTCAAGATTCAGGGTTTCCTTTAATTCTTGTAATCCTTCAATGTTTTTATCTTCTTTTATCTTCTGAATTTTTGTTATTACTGATTTGTTTATTTTAGCATTATCGTTAGCTAATTCAATTAATGATTTTTCTTCTTCATTACTTGGTAAGTCTATAATTTGTTGATATTCCACTCCTAATAAACTAGATAACCATTCATTTATTGCATTATCATCTACCTTAAATTGTGTAATTATTTTTTTAGGTATAAGATTAGTTTTTGAATAGTATTGTTTGATAAAAGACGTAACAATTTCAATTTCATCTAAGAAATTTGGTAATTCCATGGCAAAATGCTTTTGTTCTATTATTCTTCCTTGCCTCATAATTAAGATCTGTATTAACGAAGATTGATTATCTTTTGACAATCCAATAATATCGTATTCAGCATTGAGATTTTTAGATACAATTGTTTGATTTTGTAATACCTTATCTAAAGCAATTATTTTATCTCTAATTATTGCTGCTTTTTCATATTCTAAATTATCCGATGCTATTTTCATTTCTTGTTTCAATTCATTCATTATTTCTAATTGTTTACCTTCAAACAATTTTATGAATTGGTTAACTTCTTTTTTATATTCACTTAGGGTTACTTTGTTAACGCATGGAGCCAAGCATCTATCCAATTGATAAAATAAACAAGAACGATCAATTTTCCCAATTTTAATTATTCTTTTACATCTAGCAATTGGAAAAACTGTTAATGCTTTTTTAAGAGCAATTCTTAAAGCTTTTGTATCAGTATATGGGCCGAAATATATGTTATTATCCTTCTCTCTTTTTCTAACTATTTCTACTCTTGGGATTTCTTCGTTTGTAGTAACCTTTAGGTATGGAAAGGTTTTATCATCTTTAAGACGAGCATTTAGTCTTGGTTTGTGTATTTTAATTAAATTATTCTCAAGAATTAATGCTTCCATCTCAGAATTTGTGATTATAAATTCAATATCAATAGCTTCATTTTGTATTTCAATTGATTTGTTTTCAATTGTATTTTTAATAAAATATGATTTAATTCTTTTATTTAGTGCTTTAGCTTTTCCTATGTAAATTACTTTGGATTTTATATCCCTAAATATATAAACGCCAGGTTTTTCTGGTAAAGATTTTAATTTTAATTGAATATTATCCTTAATAGCCAAAATAATTCACTGCTTTATCACTTTATAGGAGTTCATTTATAATATATAATTTCCATCAATTAAGATAATTAACTAAATCGCTCTTTAAACTATATACTATTATTATTAAAAAATTGTAAATTGGGTGTTTTTATACTTTTATTTTAACTAAGTTTCGGTCTATAGTTCATATTAAAAATAATAAATTATATCTTCATAAATTCCAATATGAAAAAGAGAAGAGGACATTGATTATTTATGTCTCAACAATTATTTGATAACTTATCAATTATAAAGGAAAAAATTAGTTTATCAAATATATTTGATAAAATGATGTTGGAACTATATCCTAAAGTTAAAACTATTAATTCTCAAATTGCTAAAGATTTAGGATTCCTTTTCATTTATCGACATTTGGAAACAGAAGAGGACAAGGATGTATTAATTAAGTTTTGGCGTAGTAAAACAAACCACCAGATACTGCAATTGCCCATGGGGGAATATCATTATCGACCTTATATTGATTTCATTTATCTGGATAGAATTATGAATGGTCTTTTTATTGAGAATTCATTAGAACAATTAATAAAATTTGATCAATTGTCTTTCGATGATTCATGTGCAATTCTTTTTGATCTTGAGAGATATTATGTAGTGCCATTATCTGAAATGGATGTTAAAATTATAGAAACTATTCATGATTCATTAAAACAAGATAAGGAATATACAAATGATAATTTATCTGCAAAATTAAATGTTAGAGCAAATTATATTAGCAGAAGAATTGGTTATTTAAGAAATAACGCTTATTTTAGAGTTACTGGAACAGTAAATTATCCTAAAATTGGCCTTTACCTATATATTATTTTGATTGAATCAGCGCCTGAATTTAGTGATATTATTCCAGATTATTTTTCATCTCCTTTTACAAGAACAATTCGTAGATGCCCAAATCAAAGATATGATTATATTATTTCACTTACATTACCAAAAAGCTATGAACACAACTTGTTTGATTATCTTTTTAAATTAAGTGAAGAAAGCAAAATACGCAGTTTCTATTGCGATGAAGTCAAAACCATTTCAAATAATCTTGATTTTACTTACTACGAATATTCCAAGAGACCTACTGTTTTAACAGCGAATAAGCCAGGTTTTTTTATAGATTGGTTTAAAGAACGAGTAATGAACATGCCTTCAAAGATTAATACATCTTATAATGACATTTTTCATAAATTTACATTTGAAGGTAAGAATTTCAATTATACTATTACTGATCTAAAATTAATGACTCTTTATAGAAGAGATTTAGATAGTTCAGTAAGAACTTTATCCAAAAAACTTTCTTTATCATGGGATGATACCAATTTTCATCTCGAGAGAATTAAAGGAATTTTTTTCCCTATGATATTATTGTATTATATGGGTTTAAACCAAACTGCAATTCTTTTTTTTGAAAATATTTCTGCTGATAATTTAAATAAATTAGAAATAATTCTCTCAAGAATGCCACAAGTTTTTTGTTATACATTCAAAAATGGTGGTGCAATATTAACTGTTGATTTAATGAATGGAGCTCATCGATTAAATGATTTAATAAGAGAAACATTACCAAATCTAAAAAACACGCAATTCTTTTTAGCTTCAAAAACTAGTGGTATTTTTAGACCTATCCCTTACAAATTTTATAATGAAGAAGATGCCTCATGGTTTTTCCCAAAAAATTTCTTTCTAGATCAAATTGATATCAAATAAATCCAATCATATTTATATTTTCTAAATGGTTGTCAATTTAAAGATAAAACTTAATATTATATTGAGGAAGATATATTGAAATCTCGAGCTCAAATCAATTGTAGCGGAATCGTACAGGGGATAGGCTATAGACCATTTGTTTATAGGATGGCTATAAAATATGATTTGCGAGGTTTCGTAAGAAATATGGGCGATGCAGGAGTATATATAATTGTAGAAGGGGAAAAAAAGCATATTCTATCTTTTTTAGATTCATTAAATAATGAAAAACCATACATAGCCAAATATGAAAGTTTTTATGTAAATTGGCATGATCATCAAAATGAGTTTTCGGATTTTGTGATAATTAAAAGCTCTTCTGATAAAACAAGCGGTATTTCTTACCTCCCTCCTGATATTTCTATCTGTGAAAATTGCCTTGAAGATATGAAGAATCCAAAAGATAATAGATTCAAATATGCATTCACTTCTTGTGCAATATGTGGTCCAAGATACACAACAATTACTGATTTACCTTATGATCGTCCAAACACTACCATGGTTGATTTTCCTTTATGTCCCGATTGTGAAAAGGAATATACAAATCCTTTGGATCGACGCTATCATGCGCAAACAACTTGTTGTAATAAATGTGGTCCAAGTTTTACATTTTATAATAATAAAGGGGAAAAAATCCAAACAAAAAATGTAATTGATGATGTAGTTGCTTTATTAAATGAAGGAAATATAATTGCTATAAAAGGAATTGGGGGTACACATTTAGCGTGTTCAACTATAAATGATGAACCAATACTTAGACTTAGAGTAAGAAAAGGTAAAAGAAAGTATAAACCATTTGCAATTATCTCGAGAGAAATCGATCAAATTCAAAAATACGCAAAAATTAGTAGCTTAGAAGAAAGATTGCTTAAAAGTTATAGAAAACCAATTGTTTTACTTGAGAAGAATGAACCATTTCCATTATCAAAATGGCTATCACCAAATTTACATAACATAGGAGTTATGTTACCATATTCTGGTATTCATTCATTGATCCTCGACAAATTCGCAGAACCCGCAATGGTATTAACTAGTGCAAATCCTTCAGATATTCCGATGTATATCGATAATGAGACAATTCTAAAGAAATCTGGAGAACTCGCTGATTTCATTCTTATGCATAATAGAAGGATATATCAGCGTTCTGATGATAGCGTTATTAGAATTACAAATAATCAACCAGCTATAATTAGACGATCAAGGGGATATGTTCCTGAACCCATCAACTTGCCTTTTAATATAGGTGATGAGATAAGTTTAGGCGTTGGACCATTATTGACTTCAACAGGAGCAATAGTTTTAAAAAATCGTTGTTTTCCAACACAATATATTGGCGATATAAATACAATTGAATCTTATGATTTTTTAGAATCTGCAATTAAGCATCTAGCCCATCTTTTAGATGTAGAGCGTTATGATACAATAGGATATGACTTACATCCTAATTTTCTATCAAGTAATTTAGCAATTAAATTATCTGCTATTTATAACTCCCGAGCCTATGAAATACAACATCATCATGCACATGCTGCTGCCTTAATGATTGATAATACAATCAATAAAGATGAGGAAATTGTAGCTATTATAGCTGATGGAGTTGGTTATGGAGATGATGGTAAGATATGGGGGGGAGAAATTTTTCATTGTAACTATTCTAACTATAAACGAATAGGCCATTTAGAAGAACAAAAAATGATTGGTGGAGATAGAGCAACATATTTTCCAATAAGAATGGCAGCAGGGATATTATCAAAGTATTATAGTGACAGTGAATTATCTAAGTTGCTCTCTGAAATCTATGTTGAAGGATTTCCTGGTAAAGAAAGTGAAATACAGGTATTACTTGTACAACTCAAAAAAGGTATAAATGTTTATGAAAGCACTAGTACAGGACGAATTTTAGCTTCAGCAAGTGCTTTACTCAAAACATGTTATGAAAGAACATATGAAGGAGAACCATCAATAGCTCTAGAATCTTTAGCTAAAAAAGGTAAAAAGGATAAAGTACAATTCCAACTTAAAGATTCAAAAAATGGTATGATTGATACTTCATCATTAATATATCAAGTTTATCTTAATTATATACAAGGTGAAAAACCAGCGGATATTGCTTTTGCTGTTCATTATGAACTAGCAAACCAATTTGCTGATGTTGCTATTGACTACGCTAAAAATAATTCTATCAATAAAATAGGTTTTAGTGGCGGAGTAGCATATAATGATATTATTGTTAAACAGCTAAATGAAAGAATTTCAAATGAGAAGCTTGAATTTTTATTACATAAGAATTTGCCTTGTGGTGATGGTTGTATTAGTTCAGGTCAAGCTATTGTTGCGCATTTCAGAGATAAATAAAATATGTATTACTAGTATTACATTTATTACTCGGGGTTCTTTAATGATGTTTGTTTTTTTAATTTCTCAACATTGTCAAAAATCATCTTTGTATATATTTTAATCCAATTCTCTTTTTCTTCAGTTGATTGATTTTCCAATCTTTCAATTTCAATAAGATCGATAAAATTTTGTGATAATTCATTAAAATCAGCTAATCTAGGTGAATCTATTATGTGTAAAGCCCCTGCTATCATTATTGTGAAAATTGCTCTAATAAGATTTAATCTTGCCTGTTCTAGTGATTGATAAAAGGATCTTTTAGTAACTCCTCTGATTTTTCCCCTTTCTAGATATCCTATATTAGGATTAACCTCATCACATACTAAATCTATTACAAGAGTTTCTAATTGTGTCTTTGTTAAATTAGTCCATTCCTTTGATCCTTTTACTATATCTTTCTCATTAGTGTAAAATAGTTTAATCATAGGATTACTAAGTATTTCTCTAACTTGTTTTTTTATTATGGTAAATTCATTATTATTCATTATAATCACTTAAAGTATACAATATCATACGACTGATATATGTGTTTCTAAAATGTTTCTATTTATACAAAAATTATTCATTATGTCATAAATTAGTAGAATTATTGACATTTTGTTATATTATATAAATAAAATTAAACACACAAAAAACCATCAAAAAACACTAATTTTTTTTATATTTTATTGAAAAAAGACGAGATTTTTATAGCATGGTATTACAAGTAATACAAACAATACACTTAACAGCTTAAATTTTTATAAAATGATTTGTATTAATTGAATTTCTAGAAAAATCAATCAATTAGATGAGTTACTCCTTATATTTATACATCTAATCCAAGTAAATATTTGATATTATGTCTAAAAGTAATAGAAATATTATCATTTTATTAGATTCATCCTTCCAATAAATTTCTTTTTTGTGCCCTTATTGCTGTGTTATGTATTTCCAATAAAATAATACCTTTTAATTCAGCAATTCCATTTTTTTTTCACAAAATCAGGCTCATTTTTTAGTTAAAGATCTAGAATTAGCTTTTATAATTATTATCAGTAATACTAGTATTACTAGTAATTTGAATATTACAAATTTACATATTTGAAAAGGTTTTTGTTTTAATATTATAGTAAAGGGAAGAATGTTGTAATTAAGAAACAAATTTGTTTTCCTGAGAATTGAAATCTTTTTATTTGTTGAGGATATTTCTATCAACATACAAAAACAGTCCTTTTAATTAAGTAAATAACGTAAAATTATATAATATTTATATTATTTATAATACAATAATTATTTATAATACTTGTAATACATCTAATACAAATATTATAAGCAATATTAAATTTTATATTTTTTTTAATAATGTCCTTTTTCTAAATTTATACAAATATTATTGTTGATCTATTTTATTAATGGAAAAATTATTTAGGAGTAATACATATATTACTTATAATACCTAAACCACATTCATAAGTACCTATATAATATTATATAGATAATTATTGTGGATAGAAATTATATTGCCAATATTTTATTAAT
>JAEORJ010000263.1 GCA_016840945.1 Candidatus Gerdarchaeota archaeon | reverse complement strand
TGCCAAATCATTTCTGAGGTTACAAAATCAGCTCTTCTCATAGGGCTACTCGAGAGTTTTTTAAAGAATCCTGTGGTACGATTATAATTGAATCGAGTAATAGTACTCATCAATGCATTGTTCATAAAAGTGATGGCAATCATTCCTGGTAAAAGATACTCAACATATGTTATTTCTTCGCCAACCAGAAAATCAACTGTTTCTAGTTGCACTTTATATGTTTCATTATTAAAACCAATATTAAAATCATAAAGGATATTCAATAAAATTTCAGATACTATACCCGCACTTTGCACTGTCTCCACACTTATTATTGTTAGATTTACAGGAGTTTTTGATAGCACTTTCGCAGTAAATGTCTCTGGTATAACTACACAGATATATCCTTCTTGTTGTTCCAGATAAATTCCTGCCGAGATATTGGCACCTTCACCATCAATTAATGGTACATCTAGAACATTGATTAAAGATTCATTATCGCTATTATTTATACCAGTTATAATAGGTTCTATTGTATCATTCCAGAAATTATAAGTTGTATAACCAAGATCAACACCTTGGTCTTTATTTTGAACATATAACTCAAAGCTAAAAGGCTCCTCAATGCCTGAGAATATTGATCCTAATATTAAAATGAAAATTATTGGATAAAGAAGCGTGAAAAAAATCGTTGTTGGTGAACGAATCCATTTACGAAAATTTGTTTCTAATTCATTATCAATACGTTTGAAGAATAGCTTAATGCTTAAAAGAATACTACTTTGCTTGTTTTTTTCAGTTGTTTTTTTATTTGTCATGATGCTATTCTCCTATTCCTTCCTCCAATCAGAAATTAAAATCCCAATAATGAAAAATACTAACCCCATAGCAATGGTTATTCCTAAATTCGGCCAAACTTGATTAATTGTAGAATCAAGCATAAGATCTCTCATTGCTTCAGAAATATAATAAAGCGGAAAGAATTTTGCTACAATCCGTAATCCTTCTGGCATTAGTTCAAGTGGGAAAATAGCTCCTGCAAGGAACATTTGAGGAAAAGTAAAACTCATAGTTGCAGCTGTTACAGCATCAGGATTTTTTATCAATCGAACAAAGATTAAACCAATTCCACCAAATGTCATTGCCCCAAAAAATATTACCACTAACATTAAGGGATGAAGCATAGTTAATGGAAAACGGAATGCTATGACTGCTGTTAACACTGTGATGATTGCTATGACTAATCCTTTAATTACTTCTACTAATAATTTAGCTAATGACCACTCCCATTTCTTTAATGGAGTGCTGCTTTTCTTGTAGAGAATTCCATAATTTTTCTCAGCTTTAGTGAAATTCACAAGACCAATCATACCTGCAGTCGAAATGGTTATACCAATAACACCAGGAACATAAAAATCAACAATTCGAAGATTTTCTCTACCAGGGGTTTCAACAAATTCTGTGCCAATAAAAATTGTTATCCCTAAAACCTCGCTATTTACCTCCTTAACCACACTTCCTACAACTTCTAAGATGGTCAATGCACTAGTATATGTTGGGTCATAATAAAATTGAATTGTAGCATTAACCAGCGGATCAGGATTTGTCAGATTGGTTGACCAACCATAAGGAATGATAATTAAATTTCTTATCTCATTTTCCAACATCCAATTGGTGGGGGTCATTTCAGTTGTATTAAAATCAACACTATTGAGATTAACGTTTTCAAAACGTGATTCAATATTAGTTAATAATTCATTCACAGGTTCAAAAGGTTGACCTGATTCATTTAAATCTTCATTCAAATAATATAGCTGATAGCTTTGTTCTGCTGCTCCTCCAAAAACAAATCCAAAGATAAGTATAATGATAATTGGAAATAGTATTGAGAAAAATAATGACATTTTATCTCTAAACCAAAGTAGTGTTTGACTTTCAATTTCAGCATAAAGCCTTCTAAAACTGCTGGCTATTTTTTTAGTAATTTTTGCCATCTCTATCACTTAACTACTACTTACTGTTTGAAGAGTTTCACCTGTTAAAACCAAAAAAACATCTTCTAGCGTTGGTCTTTGTGTAATTATATCTGAGTAGTGAATACTGTTATCCTCTAGCAAATCAACTATTTGTGATAAGCGACCTTCTTTTGTAGAAACGATTATATCACCCTCTTCATTCTCGAGAGGGCCCATTTTAAATAATAATTGATGAACTTGACTAGAGACATCTCGAGAAGGGCAACGAATTATTATTTTATTGTCGCCACCATATTTATCGATTAATTCTGTTGGTGTACCCATCGCGATAATTTCGCCTTTATGAATTACCGCAACAATATCTGCTAAAACTTGAGCTTCCTCCATATAGTGGCTAGTAAGGAAAATGGTTTTCCCTTGCTCTTTTAATCCTTCAATTATCTCCCAAGTATCCCTGCGAGCTCGAGGATCTAAACCAGTTGTTGGTTCATCAAGAAAAACAACTTCAGGGTCATTAACAAGAGCAATAGCTATTCCTAATTTTCGTTTCATTCCCCCTGAAAGGTTTTTGTATTTAACCTTCCATTTATCTCCTAATTTTACCAATTTGATTAAATCCATTGGATTCAATGATTTATCATATAATCTACACCAATAGCGAATATTTTCATATACCGTTAAATCCCAATGAGTGCTAAAATCTTGAGGTAATGTTCCAATTAGTCTTTTTACTTCATTTAAATCACTTTTCTTGGTAACATCATAGCCAAGTAATTTTACTTCTCCACTTGTCGGTTTCCTTACACCTTCAATTATCTCGACAGTAGTTGTTTTCCCTGCACCATTTGGACCTAAGAATGCGAAAACTTCTCCTTTTTTAATGCTAAAAGAGATATTATTTACAGCAATAACATCATCATATTTCTTCACTAAATTTTTAACCTCAATAGCATAGTCATCATTCTTCAATAATTACCCACCAATAATTCCACATTAAATTAAAGCAAAGCTAGAATTTTTCATTTACAGATAATACTAGTTAATACTAGATTGATATTTTAGCTCTAATAAATGATACTAAATAAAATCGCGACAAGAAATTTGCCAATGGGGACAAATTTAAAGGTCATTTTAGTAATGAATTATACATAAATTCTCTGGTGTTTGAAAATGATGAAGTGCAAAAATTGTGGAAAAGAGCTGGAAGAAGGTGAACGTGAATGTTCTAATTGTAATAATGAACAGGCAAAACCAGAATTAGATAATTTAAGTCATGAATCATCTTATTATTCTTCTTCTTCAGGTGAAAAAATAAAAGATATTAAATCACTAGAAAAACAAGTTGAAGTTACACCTAATAGCCTTGAAAATTGGCGTGAATTAGGTAATGAATACATTAAAATTGAAAATTTCACAAAAGCATTGGATTCGTTTTCAGAAGCATTAGCTATTAATTCAAAAGATCCCATTACTTTAAACAAAATGGGTTATATTTTTAGCTTAGAAGGAGATATAGAAAAAGCGCTAAAATACTATGAGGAAGCTCTAGAGGTAGATCCAAAATTCCTTGATGCGTTAATAAATTTGGCATCAACATATGAACAGCTAGGAAAGCATGACTTAGCATTAAAATATGCTGAAGCTGCAATATCTGTTGATGATAAGAACAATTTTCTATGGTTTCTACTTGGGAATATTCATTTCTCGATGCAATTAGTAGATAAAGCATTAGAGGCTTTCGAAAAAGCCATTGAATTAAATTCTCGAGATTTCAAAAGCTGGTCGAATGCTGGTTTATGTTATCAATTCAAAAATGATTCTGAAAAAGCTATCAAGTATTATCTAAAAGCTTTATCACTTGAACCCAAGGATTATATCACTTTAAATGGCTTGGGGGTAGTTAACCTTCGATTAAACAATTTAACAGAAGCAAATGAGTATTTCAGAAAAGCATTGAAAATTCTACCATTTTATCTAAGAGCTCTTTATAACCTTGAAGAATGTTTTAGCATGATGGGTGATGTAACAAAAGTTACTCCTTATTGGGAAAAAGCTTTGGAAGCCCAACCTGATAATCTCGAGATATTAAACAAAGTTGGGCAGATATATGATTATTTGGGCCGTTTAGATGAGTCGATTGCTCTTTTTGAACGGGCAATAAAGATTGATCCAAATAATCCTGTACTATGGCTCAATATGGGAAATACTTACCTTCATAAACAAGATTTCAAGAAAGCAAAAGAGTTGTATGAAAAAGCATTACAATTTGATAATACATATTATCTTGCTTATTATAATTTAGCAATGACCGCAAAGCAAGAGGGGAATGTAGATAAAGCTATTGAATTATTAAAGAAAACTTTAGAACTAAATCCACAATATGCTCAAGCGCTTTCAAGATTGAATATTTTGTATCTAGAAATAGGTCAAGTTGAGATAGCAATCGATTCATTAAATAAAGAATTGGAATTCTATCCTGATCATCCAGGAATTATCAATGATATAGGTCGTTGTTATCTAACTTTAAAGGACTATGATAAAGCACTTGATTATTTTGAGAAAGCTTTAGTCAATATCGACCGTAAAGAAGTTGCTTATTATAATATTGGTCTAACTTATAGACGATTGCAGCAATTTGATAAAGCACTTGAAAATTACGAATTAGCAGTTAAATTTTATCCCGAATATTTTGATGCCTGGTTTGAAATGGCTGAAATAAATTTCGATCTCGGGAATTATAAGGATTCTATTTCCAATTATCAAAAAATAATTGAAAAATATCCTAATGATGCTGATGTTCTCAACCAGATAGGGCGATGTTATTTAGGTTTAGGTGATTATAAACAAGCTTTGGACACTTTTCTTGAAGTATCAAAATTTGAGGTTGATAAAGCATATGTTTGGTATAATATTGGTTACACTCATCAATTGCTAGGTAATGTTGATGAAGCAATTAAATTCTTTAAGAAAACTATATCCATAGAACAAAATTACCTTAATGCTTGGATGAAATTAGCTGTAATTTATGCTGAAAGAGATGAATTTGAGGAAGCTGTTAATTGTTATCAAAATGCATTGCGAATTCAACCCGAGAATCAAATGGCTCTCTACAACATTGCCTTCTATTATATGGTCTTAAAAAATTATGAGAAATCTCAAGAATTTTTTGAAAAAACTATCGAACACTACCCTGATGATTATTTGGCGATGAGTAGTATGGGCCAAATGTTCTTTGAGAAAGGCAATCTCGATAAAGCGATCGAGTTATGGACGAAAACTATTGATTTAAATCCTAATTATTCTGTGGCTTTGAATCTCCTTGGTATTGGCTTTGAAAAGAAAAATGATTTAGAAAAATCAATGGAATATTACAAGAAAGCTTTGTCCTTTGATCCACAAAATAAACTCTATCAGCTAAATTTAGAACGCATTTATGGTAAATTGGGTATGGATTATGTTATTGATGACATACTCAAAGAATTCAAGAAATAGAATTAAAAATACGAATTTGAAATGATTCTATTTCCATGATTTTCTTTTTTACATATCATCTCTATTTAGATTAGAGAAAAACTAAATATATCGCATCAATGGAATATATTGTATAGGTGGGTGGTTTTATGAAATTTTATAGAAGAAAAAAGAACTCAATTTTTCTAGTTATCATTCTTATTTTATTAAACTTAATTAATTCACTTTACATTGTTTCAGGTCAAACAAATACGAATGAGGAAATACCATTATCTAGATATGGTCATCGAATGGTTTATTGCACTACTGATGAAAACATATACCTTTTTGGTGGTGATTTCACTTATGAATCAGAGATTGATTTACCATATTTATGGTGTTTAAATTTAGAAACAAGAATATGGCAAAAAATGTCAGATACTGTAAAACCTTCTCCTAGAATGAGTCATGGATTTGTTTATGATCATGATAAAAATCAAATAATTCTATTTGGTGGATTAAGTACTAGTACCTATGTTAGATTAAATGATCTCTGGCTTTATGATATAACAACTAGCAATTGGACTGAATTAAGTAAGGTAATAAAGCCTGCTGCAAGAAGTGATATGGGAATTTACTATGATCCAACAATTGAAGGGGTGGTTGTTTTTGGTGGATATTCACAATATGATACTAAATATAATGATACATGGATTTTTTATACCAATAATCAAACGTGGATTGAAATAGACCCAGAAATTGCTCCATCAGCTAGATATGGCCAACAAATGGTTTTCGATGCAATTAACCAAGTTGGATTGTTATTTGCTGGCAGAGATGCTATATCCTATACAAATGACATATGGATATTTAATGCTACAAATTTGACTTGGACACAATTAAATCCTTTACATACACCAATAACCCGTTATTGGCATACAATGACAATAGCTAATGAACGAAAACAACTTTTCGTTTTTGGTGGTAGAAATGATGATTATACAGAATCAGCTTTAGGAACAACAGTAGTTTATAATATTTCAGCTTCAGATTGTACAGAATATTCTTCTATGCCACATCCTGAGTCTAGATTTCTTACAGCTATGGTTTATCATGAAGAACTTGACAATTTATTCCTATTTGGAGGAACTAAAGGATTTGGCTCTATTGCTATGGGTGATTTTTGGATTTTTAACACAACAGAAATGTCTTGGTCAGAAATTCAAATGAACACTCCAACATCTACAAACAGTGTTATGATTCCTGTAATAGAAGTGTTATTACCATTAGCTATCCTGCCATTAATATTTATCAGAAAAAAAAGATAAAAAAATTATATAAAGTTAATATTTCAAAATAGTTTGTTTTGAATTGCGTTGAATGAATCCGATGTTAACGATTCTTTCAACAATTCAAGATTAAAACCATCTCTCTTTAAAATCGCAATTATTTCATTACTACGATCCTCTAAACCTCTGTTGATATTTGTAGCTAATTGAATTTCTAGAGGGATAACAGGTATTGAATATCCTTGATAATTTACGAATTTTATATAAGGCCATATTTTTGGTCCTGCTTCCCAAATACCTGTTGTCAAGAGAAAATGATCTTGAGGGGCTGTTATATGTGCTGTTTCGACTTTTATATTACCAATTAAAACTCTTGAGAATACCCATTTGAAATTCCAATCATCGACACTAATATCAACTGGTTTATCTTTAGTTGATAACCACAGTTCCTCGCTCTCTTCTCCTTGAATTGTATTAGATTTAGATTCACTAGATTTGTAATAATCTTCTAACATATAAGCAATAATTTCTACTGATTCAGGATTTTTAACCAATATATCAATATCATTTGGTTTGATATTACATCCCTGTAAATAAGTTGCTCCTGAACCTATAATTGCCCAATCAATTTTTTCCATATGCGATTGTTGATATATTTTCCCAAGAAACTGATTTAATGCTTGTATCCACTTTTGCATTTTAGTAAGCCTTCCTCTGTTTTGATTATTTACTTTAATGTAATATTTTTAGCTTTTCCATTTATTGATGGATTTCTATAACTATTGCACTTGTATAAGCCCAGCTCCCAAGCCAATAATCTAGATTTTCACTAATATATCTAATATTTGCTTGTAGACCTTCAGCAGTAACCTCAGCAATAGTAAGATTAGAGGGTGTAAATCTAAATCCCCATTTATTATTATATTGTTCAACAATACTACCAATGAACATTCTTTCTTCACTTGTTTTCAGACTGACTAACTGAGCCCAAACCTCATCATCATTTGATTCAACTGCAATAATACTTCCTTCCACATCTTCAATTACTGCCCATCGATTGGTATCATGTTTAATGAATGATTTTCTGATAGAATAAAAGGTAGTAATACTAATGACTGAGCTAAGAAAAATCAAAGTAAAAGCACTAATAACAATGAGTAAATTCCGCTTCAAACATATCACTATAGCTTTGATATAAAAACGGCATATTATAGCTTGTCATTAAAATCAAAGAATATTTGTGTTATACAACAAAATAAAAAATTTAATATAAAAGAATAACAAAATGATTAATCGTTTATTTAAGAAAAACATTTATTTATATTTCTAGACATCGATACTTTGTAATTTAATTTTAGAAATTAAATTGGAGAAAAGAGGTTGGTAAATAATTGAAACACGTAGTTAGAAAAGGGGTAACTATAGTTGTCCTTTTCATATTTCTAATATCAATGAGCTCTTATAATAGAATTAACGCTACTGATCCTGATGGATTTTCATTAACTGTAGATTGGCAATCTATAGTACTTTCTCCAGGATTTTATTGCACACCTATAGCTGTAGATCTTAATCATGATGGTTATAAGGAAATATTAGTAGGTAATGAAGCAAACAAAATGTATTGTTTTGATCACCTAGGCAATGTATTATGGTATAAAGATCTTGTTGGTGGTAATGGTGATGTCATGCGACGCTTTACAGCAGTCGATATTGATAGTGATGGAGAAGTTGAGATTTTATATACATTAGAAGAAGATAACAAATTATACTGTTTAAACTCAACTGGTTATCAAGAATGGGCTTACACTTGTGATTCAGGTAACACTGAATTAACTGGAATAGCTATTGCTGATATTGATGAAGATGGTTATCTAGAAGCTGTTTTTGGTGGTGATTATCGTCGAGTATTTTGTGTAAATCATGATGGAACTGAAGAATGGGTTTTTGTAAATACGGTTGCATCTAAATTCCAAGCAATTCCAGCAATAGGTGACATTGATAATGATGGACATTTAGAAGTTCTAGTGGGTTCATCTGATTTTAGCATGTATTGTATTAGCCATACTGGAGTTAAGCAATGGAGTGTAGCTTTGCCTGCTGAAATTTATAGCTCCGCTGTTATTGATGATGTTGACAATGATGGTGTTGAAGAAATCATCTTTGGTTGTAATGATGGTTATGTTTATGCTTATTATGGTGGGGCATCTTCATGTACAGAAGATTGGTATTTCAATACAGGAGGTTCAATCTGGGGTTCACCAGCATTAGCTGATATAAATGGTGATGGTTATACAGATACTGTAGTAGCTAGTTCAAGCGGTTGGTTATATTATTTGAATCATAATGGACAACAATTTGAAAATATTCCTCTAAATGAAGAAAGTTATAGCTCACCAACAATAGCTGACTTGGATGGTGACAATGAATTAGAAGTAATAGTCACAAAGTGCGAAGATACATTGCCAACATTTGATGAAAGTCTAAGAGTTTATTCTGATACTGGTGCATTAGTAGCTGTTTTAGATTGTGATGATATTGACCACGTAGGTACTACAATCGCTGATTTGAACAATGATGGAACATTTGAAATAATTACCATGGGTAGTGGTAGTGGAAGAGTATATTGTGTAAATTTGTCAGGAGTGGATCATTCAGGTAAAGCACCATGGTATACTGAACACGGAACCTTGTTTAGTACGGGACAAATGGATTCTGATAGTGATTATATAGATGATTTAAATGAAGATTTTTACACAACTTTTCCTAACGATCCAGATGCTGATAATGATGGGTTAATAGATGGTGAAGAAGTATTAAATTTCGGTACAAATCCAACTGATGCTGACTCTGATGATGATGGCTTAGATGATTATGAAGAAGTTTATACATATTCAACAAATCCAAATGATCCTGATACAGATTCTGATGGTATGCCTGATAATTGGGAAGTTACTTATAGTTTGGAACCGACTATAGATGATGCTAGTGATGATGATGATAGTGATGGTTTATCAAATCTTGATGAATATTTAGAGGGAACCTATCCTAATGATTCCGACTCAGAAAATGATGGTATGCCTGACGGTTGGGAAGTAACCTATGGATTAAATCCGATGTCTAATGATGCAGCGGGTGATATTGATTCAGATAATCTAAATAATTTAGCTGAGTATACTACAGGAACTTATCCAAACGATTCTGATTCTGAAGATGATGGGATGCCAGATGGCTGGGAAGTAACTTATAGTTTATTGCCAATGGTGGATGATTCCACTGGTGATAGTGACTTTGATGGATTAAACAATCTCGGAGAATATATCTCAGGAACTTATCCTAATGATTCTGATTCAGAAGACGACGGGATGCCAGATGGCTGGGAAGTCACCTATGGTTTAAATCCAATGATCGATGATTCTTCTGGTGATAGTGACGGGGATGATTTGAGTAATTTAGCAGAATATACTGCTGGTACAGATCCCACAGATTCTGATTCAGAAGATGATGGTATGCCAGACGGCTGGGAAGTCACCTATGGTTTAAATCCAATGATCGATGATTCTTCTGGTGATGGAGATTTAGATGATTTAACTAATTTAGAGGAATATACAATTGGAACCTATCCAAACGATTCTGATAGTGATAATGATAATTTATCAGATGGTGAGGAGGTAAATACCTATTCAACAAATCCAATGGATGAAGACTCCGATGGTGATACGTATAACGATGATGTAGAAATAAGCGACGGAACAGACCCAAATGATCCATATGACTATCCTATACCTGATTCGGATGGTGACGGATTAAATGATGAGGAAGAAGTTACTTATGGTACAGGAATTAATGATCCTGACTCAGATGACGATGGGATAAACGATGGTGATGAAGTGAATGTTTATTCCACAAATCCTTTAGAAGAAGATACAGATTTTGATGGTTTAGATGATTTAGAAGAATTAACTATTGGAGCGGATGGGTATACAACAAATCCATTAAATAATGACACAGACTCTGATGGTCTATTGGATGGTCAAGAATTTACTTGGTCAACAGATCCAACAGACCCTGATTCTGACAGTGACAATCTTTCTGATTTTGATGAAATTTATATCTACAATACTTCACCAACAGATTCTGATTCCGATTCAGATGGTATTGATGATGAAGAAGAAGTAACATTAGGTGTAGATGGTTGGATAACGAACGCCACAAATCCTGATTCTGATTCCGATGGTTTAACTGATAGTTATGAGATTGATATTAGTAACACCAATCCTAATAATAGTGACACTGATTCTGATCTTATGAATGATTATTGGGAAGTGAATAATGGCACTGATCCATTAGTGGATGATGCAAATGATGATGACGACACCGATGGTTTAACCAATTTAGAAGAGTATGCTGCTAGCACAGACCCACAAGATAGTGACACCGATGATGATGGGATGAGTGATGAATGGGAAGTTGATAATGGCACCAATCCATTACTTAATGATGCCAATGATGACGATGATACTGATGGCTTGACCAATCTAGAAGAATTGAATTATGGCACTGATCCAGAAGATTCAGACACTGATAATGATGGTATAAATGATGGAAGCGAAGTAAATACATACTCAACAGATCCATTAGATAATGATAGTGATAATGATGGTATTTTAGATGGCGAGGAAGTTGTGTCTGGTTATGATGGATGGATAACAGATCCAAATGATGCTGATTCTGATGACGATAATTTAAGCGATTATGAAGAAATTTTCACTACATTTACTAATCCGAATGATGCTGATTCTGATGATGATAATATAGATGATTATGAAGAAGTTACAATAGGAACTGATGGTTTTATTACTAATGCTACAAATGCCGACACCGATTCTGATGGTTTAGATGATTATTTTGAAATCCATAATTTAGCTACTGATCCAACAAATGCTGATAGTGACAGTGATGGTTTAAATGATTACGAAGAAACATATAGTGGACTTGATGGAAGTATCACTGATCCTATGGATCCAGATAGCGATAATGATGGCTTAAATGATGGAGATGAATATAGTTATTCTACAGATCCTAATGATGCCGATTCAGATGATGACTCTATTCCAGATGGTGAGGAAGTTGTCGCAGGTAATGACTCATATATTACAGATCCTTTATCAGATGATACTGATGGTGATGGATTAACGGATGATTATGAAATTGATACTTCAAATACTGATCCTACTTCAGCTGATACCGATGAGGACGGTATGGATGATGAATGGGAAATTATTAACTTTCTAAATCCAAATGTTAATGACACACAATCAGATGCAGATTTAGACGGGTTAACAAATTTTGAAGAATATCAATTAGATACAGACCCACAAGATGCCGATACAGATTCAGATGGTTTAGAGGATTATTGGGAAAATGAATATGGAACTAATCCGTTAGTTAATGATAGTTCACAAGATCCTGATCTTGATGATTTAACAAATCTTCAAGAATACAATTATTCTACAGATCCTTTTAAGGCAGATACTGATTCAGATGGTATTGAGGATGGTGAAGAAGTTATTTTAGGAACAGATGGTTACATCACCAACCCATTAGATGCTGATACTGATTCTGATGGTATGAGTGATGGTTATGAAACGACTTATGGCCTCAATCCAACCGCTGATGATGCAACTCTTGATGATGATGGTGACGGATTAAATAATCTCGAGGAATTCTATGGAGTAACTGATCCATTTGATGCTGACACAGATGACGATGGATTAGATGATGGTGAAGAAATTCTGGGTATTTATCTCCCAACACATCCATATTGTAATTCATCAGGATATATTTTTACCAATCCTACAAATAGTGATACTGATAGTGATGGTATCGATGATTATGAGGAATTATTTTTAGGCCTTGATGGATACCAAACAAATCCAAATTCAGCTGATTCAGATGGTGATTCTATAAATGATTATGCAGAAATACATACCTACAATACTAATCCAAACAATATTGATACAGACAATGATAGTTTACCTGATAATTATGAAATCATTCATTCATTAGATCCACTTATTAATGATGCTCAAGGTGATCCTGATTTAGATGACTTGACAAATAGCGAAGAATATTCTGAAGGCACTGATCCTAATGATAGCGATACTGATAATGATTTGATACCCGATGGCTGGGAAGTAATATATGATTTAAACCCATTAGTTGATGATGCATCAAATGATCCTGATTTCGATGGTTTAACAAATCTCCAAGAATATAATTATGGTACTAATCCACTGGCTGCTGATAGTGATGGTGATGGATTTCTTGATGGTCAGGAAATTTCAGCTGGCACCGATCCAAATAATGCTTCATCAAATCCTACTATACAAAAAATAATTCTATATTCAGCGATATCAATTGGTGTGGTAATCTTTCTAATAATAATCATTTTTCTCTCTGTAAAAAGATCTAAAGGTAAAAAGTCACAAATCCAATATGCTCCGCCTATACAACAAATTCCTCCACCAAAACAACCTTTAGATAAATCCATTTCAGATGAAAAATTAGCTGAAGAACGTTGGACTACTTTTAAGACTATCATTCAACGATACAATAAATTACCATTATCAAAAATGGTTAATTTATTGAAATTCCGTGGTGTGTCTGAATTAGAAAACTGGCTTTTGTCATTACCCAACGAGCTTGAATTTTATATTGATGGAACCG
>JAEORJ010000262.1 GCA_016840945.1 Candidatus Gerdarchaeota archaeon | reverse complement strand
GAATGGATAAACGATTTGCCCCCTTACTAGATCGATTAATGGCAAAACCCACCAATCAATTTTTGGGATTAACTGCATCTATACTCCAAAAAGGCAAGCTATCATTTATTGAAAATATCTTTGGAGGGGAAGATAATGTTCAATTTATCCATCCTGAAGGTGATGATTTTGTTGAACACGCTCCAGCAATCAAATTAAAAAGATTTTATGTTTTTGATGACATGAGAAAGGAAATTGACCAATTATTAATTGTTCTCAGATCTCAAACAGAAAAGGTTTTGATGGCTGGTTATACACGAATAAGCAATGGTCAAAAACTACCTTCAAATAGAACTCTATTATTCGCAAATGAAGTTATGAAACGTTCATATGAAGACACTAACTTTGAAAGTGGTTCAGAAGCATTTTTCAAAAACCTCATCATAAATGCTGGTGCTTATTTAGATTTAATCGTAGCAAGACAATTTCTCTTTGAACACACTTTTGGTAAATTCGCTAATTTTGTTCGTGATGTGAAAAATACTTTACTAAACAATTCAAAAGAATGGCAAGATGTGAAAGAATTAATTGAAATGGCTATTAGGGATGGTAAGGATCTCAAAGTTTCACCAAAAGATTTACGATTAATACAAGTAGTCAAGAAACTTGTCAATGAAGAAAATAGTTCAGTAATAATTTTCTTGCGATTCGTTGAGATGACCAAACATCTTTCATTATTGCTTGATCGTGAAGGCATTCCTAATTTATTTGTTCATGGTCGAATGGGTGGTGAAAGTCAAAACATGCAGTTGAAACGCTTCAAAAACGGTGAAGTAAAAGTACTATTTGCCAGTGAACGTTTGATTAGAAAAGGCACAGATTTGCCAGAAGCTGATAGATGTATTCATTTTGGTACTACTTTATCAATTGAAGCTAGAGAACAAGCTATGGGTAGAATTAGAAGTACTCGCTCAAACCTGAAAGAAGATATTACCATAATTTACCATCAAACTGCTGAACAAGAAAAATACGCTAAATTAGTAGAACAATTCTTGGAATCAGTAAAAAGCTTGAAAACATCTGCAGGTTGGACGATTTTCGATGATGGTACCGTTCAATCAAGTGATGAAGAACAACCTGATTTTGTATTAGATGATGCTGAAAAAGAATAACAATTATACGGGAATATTAAATGATTCACGAATTAAGTAAAAGCAGTTATCAAAAAGTTGAAGCTATCTTTTCTGAAATATCAGAATATAAACTATCAGTAATTAGTGTATTAGAACACAATAATCTGGGAAAGATTTTCATTGATACTGTAAAAAATCCCAAAAATGCTATGATGTTTTATGGAAATCAATCTATAGTTCTAGTTGGTGATGCATTAAATACAACTTTTAATAGTAAAATAACTTCAATTATCTTCAGAAAAAAAATACTCGATGCTAGGAAAAAGGGGGAAGAAAGCGTTGTCTTTTATGCTAATGATCAATGGCAACCATTCTTTTTTCTCCATGTACCATATGTAAAAGCAACCCCTCTGAGATTTTATCGGTTTAAAGAACACAAACATACAGATTGGCAAAATGAATTGCCAAAAAAATACGAGATTGTTCCAATTGATAAGAATTTGTTAGAGCAAGACGATTTGACTTATTTTAATGAAGTAAAAGATTGGGTGATTGGCTGTTTTAATGATTTTGAAACTTACCTAAAACATGGTTATGGTTTCTGTGCGATTTATGATGAAAAGGATATCGCAAGTATTTGTTTAGCAAATTTTGTTAGTGAACCTAAATCTAGATGCGAGATAGGAATTTTAACAAATGAAGAATATCGTAAGAAAGGATTGGGCAAAATTCTCACAGCTCAAACTGTCGATTATTATCTTAAAAGAGATTTCAAATCCATAGAATGGCATACAAGAGCAACTAATATTCCAAGTATTCGTACAGCAGAATCAATTGGTTTCGAGCTTGTTCGAGAGTACAACAATTATCATCTAACTGCTATCTAAATTGTGTTGAATCAATTGCTTAAGATTAAGTTTAAATCACCATGCGAGATAATTAGTAGAAAATTAAAATAAAGGTGATAATTTTGAAATGTAAAGTTATTAGAATTACTTTTGATATTGGCTTAAAAACTCCAGCCATAATAGAAGACGCAATAAATGCTTGGTTAAAAGAAAATCCTGATGCTGAAATACGCTTTTTGAGCAGTGCTGGTATAGGCAATAAAACATTATTCACGACTATTTTATATGAATAATAAAAT
>JAEORJ010000261.1 GCA_016840945.1 Candidatus Gerdarchaeota archaeon | reverse complement strand
TAAATGTATCAGCTATTGCTCGGCGAATTAAACTCAATTATTCAACAACTAATCAACATTTAAAAGTCTTAGAAAGTGAGAAAATTCTTCAACAGAGGGTTTATGGAAGAATTAGAATGTATCGTTTTAAAGATGCATCACCAAGAGCTATTGCAGTTCAAAATCTTTTAGATGTTTGGGAACAAACTTCTGTTCAATAAAAAAGAGGCAAAAAAAGTTACAATGATTGATATATCGAAAAAAAGGTGTGTAATAAGAGAAGCTACTGCTAAAGGAAATATTATTCTAAAGAGTAATACAGTAAACTTGATAAAAAATAAACAAATTATTAAAGGCGACCCTATTTACGCAGCAAAAATCGCGGCAATTCTAGCAGCAAAAAAGACAAACGAAATTATACCTCTTTGTCACCCTTTACCATTAGAAAATATTATGATTGAAATTAGTATTGCTACTGAGAATTCAATTCAAGTAAGTTCGACGGTTAAGACCACAGCTCAAACAGGTGTAGAAATGGAGGCTTTAACTGCAACATCGATTGCTTTATTGACTATTTGGGATATGGTAAAACAATATGAAAAAAATATTGAAGGCCAATATCCCACTACAAAAATTGAAAAAATCATTGTTGTAAGAAAGTATAAGCAGGCGTAAGTAGTGAGCAAAACATCTCAAGAACATAAAAGTTCATCATTAAAGAACCTAAATTTTGCTATTTTTATTTGCAGCACTTCAAGATATAACCAAAAAAATAAAAAAAATAAAGATATTTCGGGTGATTTTATTCAAAATGCCCTATCGAAAGCAGGGCATAATATTAAATTAAAAAAAATTATTGCTGACAAAAAAAATTTAATAGTTAATGCTCTAAAAGAAGGATTAAACTACCCAGACTTACATGTGATAATATTCTCCGGAGGAACAGGAATAAATCCTACTGATATAACAATAGAAACTGTAACTCCTCATTTGGAAAAAATATTGCCTGGATTTGGAGAATTTTTTAGGCAAATAAGCTTTAAAGAGATTGGAACTTCAGCTCTGTTGTCACGTGCACTTGCTGGAGTTATAAATAAAAAAGTAATTTATTGTATTCCTGGTTCTCCTAATGCAGTTAGAATCGCAGTTGAGAGGCTTATATTAACAGAGTCAGCTCATATCATCAAACATTTGCAGGAATCATAATGGTTTTAATTGATAATTTCAATCGTCCACTATTGAATCTTAGGATATCAATAACTTCAAGATGCAATCTTTCATGTGATTATTGTCATAAAGAGGGCGAAGAAATTGGTTCTTGTTCAAGAGGAAAAGCCAATGAGATGAAATCTGATGAAATAATCAGAATCGCCAAGATTGCTGTAAAATTAGGAATTTCACGAATTAAAGTTACTGGTGGCGAACCATTAATAAGAAATGATATTTGTAAAATAATTCACGGAATAGCAGTAATTCCTGGAATCAAAGATCTCTCAATGGCAACTAACGGAATTTTGCTAGAATTAAAAGCTAAATTACTTAAAGATAGGGGATTAAGACGAGTAAATATTAGCCTTCCAACACTAGATCCTAAAATTTATAATAAACTTACAAATGGTAAAATAGAAAATGCTTTAAACGGAGTTAAATCAGCAATTGCAGCTGGTTTAAATCCAGTGAAGATCAATATGGTTGTTTTAAAAAATACTAATGTTAAAGATATTCCAAGTATGATTGCTTTTGCTAAAAAAACAGGTTCAATTCTTCAGCTTATTGAACTTGATCCAATTAATGTTAATAAACAATATTATTCTACTTTCCATGAATATTTGGATGATCAAGAAGAATATCTAAAAAAAGAAGCCATTAAAATAGAAAAAAGACCTTATATGCATAATAGAAGAATTTATCATCTACAAAATGTAACCGTTGAGGTGGTTCATCCCATTGAAAATCGTGAATTCTGCTTGCACTGTACTAGATTGCGTGTTACTAGTTCAGGTAAGCTAAAACCGTGTTTGATGAAAAACAATAATACTATAAACATAATTGACCCACTTCGCAATGGTGCAAGCGATAAGGAATTAGAAAGTTTATTTTTAAGTGCTAATGAAAATCGAGTACCCTTTAATAAAAAAATTTGAAATTTTTCTAAAATTGATCTATTATTGAATAATAATTCTTCTATTCTGAAATTATAGAGTCTTCTTCTAGAATATTACGTAATTAGAATATTTAGACTTGCGAAACAGGACTTAAAATAGTATAGGATAACTTTTACTATATCTAAAAGAAGGCGTTGAAATTGACTACATTATTAAATCAAACAATATCCAAAAGACGGGATAAACTAAG
>JAEORJ010000260.1 GCA_016840945.1 Candidatus Gerdarchaeota archaeon | reverse complement strand
TAATGAAAAAATATTTAGAGGAAAAAAGGGATCTAAATGAATAAGTTACAAGGAATGGTTTATGTTTATCCATATAATCCTTCTTGGGGTAATTATGTGGATGAATTTACTGGTGAGTGGATTAAAAGTTCGAAACATAAAATAACTCCTAGTTATCGTCCAGGAGCAGTAGGTGTTTGTTATAATGCTCCACCTAAAAATTCTAATTTTCCTATTCAAATATTAACTAGGCTTTATAATTTAAAGCATGTTGATGGTTTTGGGGATGATCTTCAAACACAACTTGATACTGATCTTTGTATGAACATGAATCAGGCTATGCTTGAGGGCGCCCAAAGAGCCGAAATAGTTATAACAACTAGTAAATTTTGGCAAAAAAGGATGATGGAAGAATTTAACATAAAGTCTAATGTTATTCATTTAGGCATTAATATGAATATATGGAAGCCTTTTTCTAATTTATCCAAAAGGCAATATTTTACTTTTTATAATACAACTAGACCAGCAACTAATATATCTAACCTTATACATATAGCTAAAGCTATGCCTAAAGAGAAATTTGTTGCTTTTGGTTCAGGTTGCTATAAAGATATTGTGGAAGGTAGATACCGAGTTGAAGTACCACCAAATATTGATTTTCAAGGTTGGATTGGTAACCTTAGGGTTACTACAGAATTATTGCACAATAGTAAAGCAAATTTGGTTCTTTCTAGCGAAGATGATTTAAATTATCATTATTTAACCCCAATGGCTATTGGAACTCCATTGATGACAGTTAAGGGTAGCTCTTGCGAAGAATTAGTTGACGATGAGGTAAATGGTTTTATTGCAGAAGATAGCTTAGAGGGAGTATTAAATACTTTAGAAAAAATTAATACTATGGATCTTCAAAAATATAATAAAATTCTTAAAGAGGTTAGACCTTCTTTGGGCTATAAAGGTTTTGATATTCAATCTAATGTGAATAAATTAGATAATTTAATAAGTAATTTTTTAAAGGATCATATTAATGATAAGCGGACAAATATTACATAATACTCTAAGGGATGAATTGCTTAGATATGCTGTAACTAATTTTTATTTTGAACAAAAAATAGAATCTCTTTTTAAAGAGGGTAAATTAAAAGGAACTTTACATTTATCTTTTGGACAAGAAGCAGTTGATGTAGGTATTATTCGGGCTTGTAAATATTTTTATGATAGTGATCCTATGGTATATGGTAATCATAGAAGTCATGGGCAATATTTAACTGCTACTGATGGTGATATAGAATCTTTATTTGAAGAAATCATGTGGGGAGAAGGAGGAACTCAACATCTTTCTTACCCCGGAAAGTTTTTAAGTAATGGTATACAAGGAGGTATGCTACCGGTAGCTTTTGGCCATGCTTTGAGTAACAAAAAAAGAAACATTCACAATAAAAGTAGAGTTTTATGTTTTATTGGCGACGGAACATTAGGCCAGGGTAATTTTTATGAAACCCTTAACTTAATGTCTATTTTTTCTGTTCCTTTGACTATAGTAATTATTGATAATGGTTATTCAATGAGTAAAACTCAAAATAAGGTTAATATAGAAAATTTATGTAAGGCATTTAATATTCAATTATTGAGTTTATCATATGCAAGTAAGGCAGATAAGATTCTTAATCCATTAATGGTTTTCCACTATGCTACTGATCATTTTGATTCAGTTAGAGATTTACCTAGTGTAATATATTGTAAAACTATTAGATTAAAAGGACATAGCATTAACGATACTCAAGCTTATAGGCCTGCCGACGAAAAAGATGAAAAATTTATTAACTTTTGGAATCCTATGAATCACATTTGGTATACAATGGGGCCAAATTTTATTGATAAAATTCACCATGAAGTAGAGGAGAGGATTGATGGCATCATTCAGGACAGAAACGAACAATGCTCTGAAGAAGTTATTACAAAAAAACGATAAAGTAGTTCTTATTGGTGAATCAATTAGGGATCCCTATGGGGGAGCTTTTAAAGTTACTAGGGGATTAACCCAAATAGCCGATGATCGTATTATTGATATGCCTATTTCTGAGAGTTCGATTATTGGTACCGGAATAGGGATGGCTATGCAGGGATGGATTCCTATAATTGAAATTATGTTTGCAGATTTTATAACCCTAGGGATAGATCAAATTTATAATCATGCCATTAAATTTCAAAGAATGATAGATAAACCTATGACTTTAATTATTAGGCTTCCCTCGGGTCCTGGAAGAGCATACGGGCCTACTCATTCCCAAAATATGGAGGGGCTTTTGTTGTCTATCCCAGATGTTGAGATTTGGGCGCCATCTTTATTTAGCAATATGGAAGATTTTTATGATGTTATGGTAGGTTCTTCAGGAATTAAATTTGTTATAGAAGATAAATTGTTATATGACCAACAAATGAAAACATGGACTATTAATTTGGACAAGAGGCTAAATAGTAATTTTACCGTTGTTACCTATGGGGGATTTAATCATATTGTACATGATATTGTCCTAAAACGTGAAAATATTCTTCCTTTTTGTTTAAATCGTATTAAACCCCTACCTTTAATTTTTGATAGAATTGTTCGGGGTGGAACAGTTGTTGTTGTAGAACCAGGTATTCATCAAACTGGACTAGAGAAAGATATAATTAAATATCTACATAATTCAAACAGAACTAAGCAACACAAAATTTTCAGTCTTTCAGCAATTGATTCTTTTATACCGTGTAATCCAAAACTAGAAAAGGAAATTATGATTTTGCCTGAAAGGATTGAATCTTTTTTGGATCTTCTTGAAAGGAATAATGATGGAACATCTTCCCTATAATGGTTTTCAATATGGCATAATATTAATTGGTGCCGGTAAAGGTGCTGAAATTGCTATAAAGCATTTTGGTAGAGATCGTATAATGGGAGTACTAGACGATCAATTTAAAGGAATTGCTGAAATTCCTTGTTTAGGGCCTGTAGCCGATTGGGATTCCTTCCCTAACAACATTACCAAATATCAACATGAATATTTAATTACTTTCTCTACTAATATGACAGCAAGGAAGGAATTGTATGATGCCATGAAAACTCAATGCATTTTTACTAATTTAGTAAGGTCAAAAGGTTTTGAGGAAAGTCAAATTGGATATGGTAATATTATATTTCCTAACGTAGAAATAGATTGGTTTGCTCACGTAGGAAACAATAATGTTATTTCTCATAATACAGTTATTAATCACCATTGCCAAGTTGGCAGTAGTAATTTATTTGGTCCAGGATGTTTACTATCTGGCGGGGTTAGAATTGGCGATGGATGTATTTTTGGTTCTGGAGTAATTATACAGCCCAATGTAGTTATAGGAAATAATTGTAGGATTGCTTCTGGTACAGTTATTGTTGGAGATATTAATAAAGATAATTTAGAGGGGAATTTTTTCGTTCAAGCGAAAAGGAATTTAGGCGATAAAAATCATGTAGTTTTACAGGGAGATAGAAATGTCAGTAGGTTATGAAAAAACTAGTTTTAAAATTACTAACCTAGAAAAGGAAAGGTTATTTAATAAGTACTCAAACGGGAAAGTAAAGATTGGTATGAATATTGTTATTGTTTCAGATTATAACATAGCTAATCAACTTTCTTTGCTTTTTAAGAAGATTAATGAAGAAACTATACATAAGGCTAGATTGATAATTTTAAATGATGATTATACTTCTAATAATAAAGACATTGTCTTGAATGACAAAAATTACATTGAGGCTTTGCAATTAATATATAATGCCGATTTTTATCATTTAGGGAGATACTTACCTAATATTAATGGAGTAGATTGGCCTACTTTATTAAAACCGCATAATTGTGTAATTCAATATTTTGGAAGTATTTTAAGAAATAATTATGACAACTTAATGAAATGGCACGAAAGAACTGGTATACTAGCTATTACTCATTCTGATCCTACCTTATTAAGAAATTTTATGGGGTTATATACTTTTGAAAACATGATAGATACTCAGGAGATACCTCAATGTGAGGCGGATTTTTTCTCACAAGATAAACCGATAAGAGTATGTCATACTCCAACTAATCAACTTATTAAAGGTACTAATTTTTTATTAGAAGCCATGGAACAACTTAAAAATGAAGATTACAAAGTCGAATTAGATTTAATAGAGAAAATTCCTAAAGAAGAATGTTTAAAGCGTAAAGCTAAATGCCATATATTGTTTGACCAG
>JAEORJ010000259.1 GCA_016840945.1 Candidatus Gerdarchaeota archaeon | reverse complement strand
TGAGGAGATTTGATGGGGACATTGGAAAATGGAGATTGGAAATTTCTAATTGAAAAGTTATTATAAAATCTTAATTTAAAATCGTTTTCGTATAAAAAGCCATTAAGCAAATAATCCGTTGTTCAAATCATCTAGATCATACAGTATCAAATTATTTTTATCTATTTTTTCTTTGAATGATCTGGCAAATATCGCAAAATAACTCTTTCTATTTTTATTATGCCATCTTACTTCATCTGATTTGGACATAAGATCATTTAATACTCTATTAGCGTTTACTCTATCCTGCCATTTACACTCACAAAACATAATTTCCTTTGATATATCACTCATTGCGATGATATCTATCTCTTGATCTTTATACCACCATTTACCAAATTTATTGAATCTCTGGGGCATGAGTTTTTTCAACGATTTTAAGCAAAACCTCTCAAATGTACTTCCAAGATAATCAGAATAAGTCTGTTTTATATATTCGAGGTGTTGTACCGGTGAATCTACGATCTCCTCTTGATAATAAAAAATATATGTTATCCAGAATCTGAAATAATTATCGGTGAGCTCGTATAAACACCTTTTCTCTTTTGGTTGTGTCACTGGCCATGTTTTTCGAACCATCTGTAATTTTATCAGCCTATTCAGGTATTTTGGCATGTTAGTGATATCAACCATTGCACTATTCGCGATTTCTCCTAGTTTAGTAGAACCCTGAAGAATGGCTCGCATTATATTAAAATATACAATAGGTTCTCTTAATTCGTAACTGAGAATTATCTGAGCATCATGATAGAGTGGGTTTGTTTTCTCCAAAAAGACATTTTGCACATTACTCCAAAAACCGCATTTCGGGTCAAATTGAACAAGATAATATGGTACAGTATCTAAACAACCATAGACGTTAATAAGGTCTTTAACTGTATAATTGGGAAAGAAATCTTTCAAACATGATATTCCCATTGGTTCAATTAATAATTGCCCTGTTCTTCGGCCGTACAGTGGACTATTATAACCTAAAACTTCGGTTTCCATTAAACTTACATATGAGCCAGATATTATTAAAAAAATATTTTTATTTTTAATTATCTCATCCCACAAATATTGGAATTCAGATATTATTGATCTATCTTTCACGATCCAATAAGAGAACTCATCAATTGCAATAATGATTCTAACTTTGATTTTTCTCGCTATTTCCGAGAATAATTCTTCCCAATCGTTAGATTCCAGATAGATATCAAACTTTTTCGAAAATTTTTCTTTGAACCTTGCAAACTCAAGTTTTAGATTTTGTTCTTTAGCTAGGAAATAGAAATGAGGTTTATCTTTAATGAAGTGCAATAAAAGCTCAGATTTTCCAATTCTTCTTCTTCCATATAAGATATAGAATTCGGCTCTATTGTTTTTATACGCCTTTTCAAGTGCGTTAAGTTCATCATTTCTATCTATAAATTTTAGTATCATGTTACTAAGTATCGCAATACTAATATATCAAACTTGGCACAAAAAAAACATAGTTATTCAATATGTATTTATGTTATTTTTCATATTTTACACATGCCCCACATTATTAACTATCCTGATAAAGGATAATCCTTCATTGATATAGAACTTCATTCATTTATATAGTTACTAGCCTCTTTGATTACAAAAAATAAAATGCCTTGCATTATAATTATGGAATAATAAAATCCTAGGTCATTCTTTTATTTACTAATAGCTAATTTTGAGTTTGGACCTTGGAATTTTTAGATTGGATATTATTTGATTATTGGTGCTTGTTGTTTGTTATTTGTTACAACTTATCTTTAAAATAACATTCTTTTCCATCCCATTAATTTTTCTTCCATACACCAATCAATAATTTAATATAGAATCCAATTCTTAATGGGTGCATTAGATTGACGGTGAAAACTTTAGGAGTGTTATCGTATGGCCAGAAATAATGTAATTTCTCTTGTTTTAACATTTTTCATTATTTTTTCATCATTCAATATAATTCCCTATATCTCAAGTTCGGAGACATCAGTAACTTTAGCAGGCTCAATTTTATACGTTGGCCCCTCATCAACATTTATGACCATCCAGAGCGCTGTCGACTTTGCATCTGATGGTGACACTATTATTGTCGAAAATAGTACTTACACGGAATCTGTTTATATATATACCTCAAATCTTACAATAATCGGCAACAGCAGCTCTAAATGTATAATAAATTATAATTATAACAGCACAAGCTGGACAACAGATTATG
>JAEORJ010000258.1 GCA_016840945.1 Candidatus Gerdarchaeota archaeon | reverse complement strand
TAATGATGTTTATAATGAATGGAAGTATGATCTTAATAATATGGGTTGGTTCTCATGGTGTTGCTGATGGAGTAATACAAATAGGGAATATGATGGCATTCATGCAATATGCGATGCAGGTTGTAATGGCATTCCTAATGATTTCAATGATGTTTATCCTCATACCTAGAGCTAGCGTTTCTGGAAAGAGAATCTCTGAAGTATTAAGAACAGAACCATCTATAAAGGATGCTCGAGATTTAGAGATATTTAAAGAGCCATTCAATGGCACAATCGAGTTTAATGATGTCTCCTTTCAATATTCTGGTGCTGAAGAAAATGTGTTAGAAAATATTTCCTTCACTGCAAATCCCGGAGAAACAACAGCAATAATTGGTGCTACAGGATCTGGTAAATCAACCCTTGTGAATTTAATACCTCGATTTTATGACGTTACTTCTGGGGAAATCCTGGTTGATGGAACAGATATTCGAAAGGTCTCACAATATGACTTACGAGAAAAAATTGGCTATGTCCCTCAGAAAAGTACCTTATTTTCGGGGACGATTTCAAGTAATTTATATTATGCAAATGAAAATGCTGAAGAGACAGTGATTCAATCTGCAATTGAGATTTCACAAGCATCTGAGTTTGTGAATGCTAAATTTTCAAAATTGAAAGCAAAAATTGCACAAGGCGGTATGAATGTCTCGGGTGGGCAGAAGCAGAGATTATCCATTGCCCGAGCACTTGTAAAGCAATCTCCTATTTATATTTTGGATGATAGCTTTTCTGCTTTGGACTTTAAAACAGACCGAGCATTACGAGAAGCATTTAAAGAGAAAGTAAAGGGTATAACATTGATAATCGTGTCTCAAAGGGTTTCAACTATAATGAATGCAGAACAAATAATAGTCTTGGATGAAGGTAAAATTGTTGGTAAAGGAACTCACAAGGAACTAATGAAAACTTGTGAAACATATAAAGAAATTGCATTATCACAACATACAATGGAGGAATTATTATGATGCATGGAAGACCACCGCCCGGATCAAGCAGAGCCCCTCAACCAAGAGGGCTAGATGGAAATCGTCCAAGAGGTGGGCCAATGGCTATGATGAAAGGAGATAAACCCTCGGATTTCCAAGGAACTGTCAGAAAATTACTTAATTATATGGGAAGATATAAAATCGTAGCAATAATTGGTATCATTTTTGCAATATTTTCTACAACTGCAACGATCTTTGGCCCAAAAATATTAGGAATGGCGACCACGAAATTGTTTGAAGGATTAATTGCTCAATTTAGTGGTACAGGTTCGATTGATTTTGGATATATCGGATTTATTGTTATTTTAACTGTTGTGCTATATGTGATATCGTTAATATTTGGCTTTATACAAGGTTGGATCATGGCGAAAGTAGCTGCGGATACTTCGTATAGGTTTAGAGAGGATATCTCCAAAAAAATAAACAACTTACCTCTTAAATATTTCGATAAAAAGACTCATGGTGAAGTACTTGCTCATGTAACTAATGATGTAGACGTTATTAATCAAAATTTAAGCATGAGTCTAACCCAGATAATTACTTCTGTTGCAACTGTTGTTGGAGTGCTTATAATGATGTTTACAATCAGTTGGATTTTAACTCTTGTGACTATGCTCATTATACCAATCTCCTTATTTACAATAGGTATAATTGTTAAAAAATCTCAAAAACACTTCATAAAACAGCAGGTGTATTTAGGACATGTTAATGGTCAAGTAGAGGAGATGTTTAGCGGACATGTTGTAGTGAAAGCCTTTAATGCAGAAGAGAAAAATATTAAGAAATTTTCAGGATATAATAATACACTTTACAAATCTGCATGGAAAGCTAGTTTTTTCTCAGGATTAATGATGCCCTTGATGATATTAATAGGTAATTTAGGATACATTGCAATCGCTATATTGGGGAGTTTTCTTGTCATCCAAAATGCAATAACTATAGGTGATATTCAAGCCTTTATTCAATATATCAGGTCATTTACGCAACCAATGACTCAAATTGCAAACATGTCAAATATTCTTCAGCAAACAATGGCTGCTGCAGAAAGAATTTTTAAATTCCTTGAAGAAGAGGAAGAAATCCAAGAAACATCAACTCCTATAACACTTCAAGATAATAATCACTTTCAAGTAGAATTTAAAAATATCACTTTTGGATATGCACCTGAAAAGATCGTAATCCATAATTTTTCTGCAATTGCGGAACCAGGTAAAAAAGTTGCGATAGTAGGACCGACAGGAGCAGGAAAAACAACCATAGTTAAATTACTAATGAGATTCTATGATGTGTTAGATGGAGCCATTCTGATTAATGGTAAAGATATACGAGATTTCACTCGAAAAGATCTTCGTAAATTATTTGGCATGGTTTTACAGGATACATGGCTATTCAATGGGACAATCATGGAAAATATAAAATATGGAGATGATGATGTAAGTGATGAACAAGCAATCATAGCCGCGAAAACTGCACATGCAGATCATTTCATTCACACGCTTCCTAATGGTTATGAAATGATTATTAACGAAGAGACTAATAATATATCTCAAGGTCAGATGCAGCTTCTCACAATTGCTCGAGCGGTTTTGGCCGATCCAAAAATTTTAATTCTTGATGAAGCTACCAGCTCTGTAGATACAAGAACCGAAATATTAATACAAAAAGCAATGGATAAATTAATGGAAAACCGTACCAGTTTTATTATAGCACATCGATTATCAACAATCCACAATGCAGACTTGATTCTTGTAATGAATGAAGGAAATATAGTAGAACAAGGAACTCATGACGATTTACTTGCCCGCGATGGATTCTATGT
>JAEORJ010000257.1 GCA_016840945.1 Candidatus Gerdarchaeota archaeon | reverse complement strand
ATAGAGTTTTTTACTGATTCTTTGATCTCTTTTCCTTTTATCGTTTCAGGCGCGTAATTAAATTTCTCTTCTGGTAATTGATTTAAATATTCAAAAGCTTGTTTTGATATTTTGAGATATGCTTCAACTAATTCACCAAAACTTAAAGGTGGCTTTTCTGCAACTTGATCTTTAGTTACTCCATAAGCAAAATACTTAGTTGATTTTTCATCTAATATTTTAGCATCTAAACATGATTCACAGAAAACCATATCCATATGTGAAGTAACATGCCCAAAAATCCATTGTATATGATTTATGGTAGGAGCTATTTGTTTTGTTACCTCATCATTTTTTAATCCCACAATTGATAATAGAAGATTACTCTCAGCAATTTCAAGTAATGTGATAACCATTTGCTTCTCATTACGATTATCAAATATTTCTTCTGTCATTAGAAATCCTTCTTGTATGATTTCTTCATTTTATTTAATTTAAATAACTTCACTATCACTCTATACTTTTTTCTTACTTAGGAAAAGTTTCTTATTGAGCTATTCATTAACAACAATTGTTAACTGCAAATTAATGCATTAATAGATAGGAGATTATTATGACTGATTGTGCGTTATTCCTACATGGCCATCAACCATATTATAATGAAGATTTCATTGTTAAGGAGATAATTTGGCAAAGCTATGGTCCTTTGTTCAAATTACTACTTGATGCTTCTAAAGATCATCAATTTCATATCAATTTATCTTTAACAGGTAGTGTTATTCAATGGTTTGAACGTTTGGGTAATGATTTTTTGATCTCTACCTTAGGTGAGCTCATTGATCGTGATGTTGTTGAAATATTATTATCTCCTTTTTATCATGCACCACTAGTTTTTTCGAATGATGGATTTATCAAAGAGCAATTTTATCACCATCGTAAAATGGTTAAAGAAATGTTTGGCAAAGAAATGAGAGGTTTATTTCCTCCTGAAATGATTTTCTCAACACACAGAAATAATCTCCTATTAGAAATGGATATTGATTATCTATTTGTCGAAGGAATCTATACAGCTTTCAATACTGATGATGTAGAAGGTTTATGGCGTTTAGAAACACCAAAAGAAATTTTTGTTATCCCTAGAAATCGAGCTTTAAGTTGGCATTTTTCTGATAGTGCTTTTCCAAATGGTCAATGGTTGTTGGAAACCATTCATAAGAAAAGAGGGCCAGTTTCAATAGGATGTGATGTTGAATGTTTTGGTCATCATCGTGGTCCGGATTCTTTTAAATTTCTAGATTATTTCTTAAAAAATGCAGCTCATAAAAAAGTTCAATTGTTAAACGCTAGAGATGTTGTTAATAGAAATAAACACAATGCAAAACCCTATTCAGTAACAGAAATCACTACTTGGGCTAGAAGTATCAATGTCTTTTTCCCCCATTCAAAAATAATTGAAATGTGGTTTGCTCGTAATGAAACAGTTTCTTCATATCATCGGATAGAAAATCTCTATTTTGAAATCGAACACTCATTACAGAAAAAAGCAGAAGAAAACAAAGAAGCACAAGAACTTTTACAAAAGGTTATTGAAACCAAAATTAATGTCATAGATGATATTCGTTGGATGATCTATCGTCAATTAACAGATGCTGCTTTGTATCATGAAGATTTCTCAAATAATAATACCTATCAAGCTATGTTAAATCGTTGTGATCAAATCAAAGGTCGATTATGGGAAGTAGATCAGAATTTATCTGAATTCATGAAAAAGTTGTAATGAAATTATCTATTCCAAGCTTCTGGATAATATTTTGGTGATATACAATAATTATCATCCTGTGGTGGATCATCAAATTCTAATCCTAAGTCTACAAGATAATTTTCCACTCGAGTAGCTCGTCTAAACACTAATTCACTCATTTTAAATGGATCATCATCTGTTCCCGATACTTCAAAAGTAATAGTTTTCAACATTTTATTAATGTTAAGAAGACATGAATCACCATTTAATATAATCCAACCATTAGATTGTGAATCAGAATAATCATGAAATTGAGAGATTTTTGGTTTTTTACTATCAATTGTAAAATCTAATTTAGCTAATATTTCTTCTAATTCGATATCTTTTTTGTAATTAATTTTAGCAATGAATCGTTCTGGTTGATTATCTGCTGGATAGGGATAACAAGCACATAGTCGGAAAATTTTCAAGGTAGTTATCCATTTTAGGATTTTTTCTTTTCCATAAGTAAAAAAAAGATGATCCAATGACATAATACTACTCACTTTTTTTATTTATTTTATTAGACATTGGATTTGATAAAAGTTACTTTAGTACTATTCTTCAAGGAAATGAGCTTTCTTTAATCTATCATAGTAATCTTTTATTCTTTCAGGATTTCTAGGTCGAGTCCATTTAGTGAAGAAAAACTCATAATAGTCTTTTACACCAATTTCTGCATAACGCTCTTTAGGTTGACCTAAATGATTATCCTCGTTTGCATAAGCTTCAACGATTTGATCAATTTCTTTGGGAGTTACTTTTTTATGTTTATTATAATGAATTACTCCTATCGTTAATCGCCCTTTTTTAGGACCTAATTCGTTTTTTGCATATCCTAGACATAAAGCTATTAATGGAAAACAAAATTCATCTGGTAAATTGAAATCTTTATAGAGCTTATCAAAAGGAGTTCTATGGATACTATTAGTAAATAATGAATCGATTCCTAGGGATTTAGCAGCTATAATAGCAGTCTGAGCAGCTAAAATTGTATCTGTACTACCAGTAATAAATTCTTGAATATTACTTGGATCATAAGAATATCCTAAGTGTTTAGCAGTTTCAGTAAGCCTTGTATAATCTACACAATATAATAACCCTTTATTAGCATTGTAGAAATAGTTCTTTAGTAACTCCTTGTCATCTACAACAATAATTGAGTAATTTTGTCTTGCTGATGCATTGGCTGCTTGAATTGAAGCATTTAGAATTTGGTCCAAAATGTTTTTTGGTATTTCTTTTTCAGAATATTCGCGCACTGACTTTAAGTTATGGATTGTTTTTAATGTTTCATTCATTTTTTTGTTCTCCAAAACTAATCAATTAAATTAGTTGAAAACGGTAGTTTGCTTAATTGTTCCTTTATTTCAATAATAAATTCTTCTGAAGGTATTTTACCTTTGTACTTTCGAATGATCACAGAATATTTATCTGGTTTTAATTCTGCTAGGAATTCCATTAAACCAGCTAGATTTCTTTTCGTATCATTTAATTCAGTAACAAATTTCGTATCTACAAAAATAACCCCTTTGTAAATTTTCTTAAAATTAAGTAAACCATCTAGT
>JAEORJ010000256.1 GCA_016840945.1 Candidatus Gerdarchaeota archaeon | reverse complement strand
CATGAACCCGCCCGATATGAAAGAACAGACAATAAACACAAACTCCAAGAAGATACAAAAAGACGCAAAGCAATCCGTAACACAGCTGCATCAACCCTACCAATATAATCCTACATTTGGTGAATTAATTTGGTTTTCAGCATTTAAAGCAATGTCACATGTAAATGAAAAAGAATCTATAGCTGATCATATATATTATTCAAATAAAGATTTCTTCATCGAAATGAATCTCAAATTAGGCCAGAAGTTTGTTTTAAAAACATTTCAAGCTATATTTAGAGGTCTTGTCAAGATTGGATTAGTATAGAACCTTCAAACCTATTAGATTTCCTTGATAATCTAGAAGAACTGAATTTAATTTCTAATCTAATTACGGAAAGAACAAGATTAGACAAACTAAAGAATAGATCTTTTTGTTTAATTAATAATCCTAGAAAAAGGAAAAGAGCTTTTGAGATGACATAATTCTAGAGTTGGTTAAGAATATTTAAGTGTAAAAGCTAATTCTGTTTTCTATTCAATTTATTATTCAAATTTTGTAATGGATGTAAGTATAATTAATTAAATTGTATTTATATCAAAGAGAAATCGGTTTAACTTCTCTTGATATTTCTAATCCTGAAAATCATCAAAAAATAGGTTGATTTGAAACTCTCGATACCTTATCACTTGATTTTAACGAACAATATTTGTATTTAGCATTGGTTGATTATGGAATAAAAATTGTATCGTATAATGTAACAATTCTTACCAGCAGTGCTTCTTTCTTTTACAATATCTTTGAATTACTTTCAATCGTAGCTATAGAGTTTATAGTATTAAAGATTAGTTTGAAAACGAAAAACCAACAAATAATCAAATCTTAATAAATAATTAATGCTTGAAAATATCAATAAATTCACACAATTTATCATATGTTTCTTCTAAAGCTTGGGATATTATTTTTGTTGATCCTAAAACAGGCATATAGTTAGTGTCACCATTCCATCGAGGAACTATATGTATATGTAAATGAGTCTTTAATCCTGCTCCAGCAACTTGCCCAAGATTTATACCAATGTTAAATCCTTCAGGTTTAATAGCTGCTTTCAACACTTCAACTGATTTTGCTGTTAATTCCCACATTTCAGCACTGATTTCTGGTGATAGTTCAATCAGTTCAGATGTGTGTTTGTTTGGAGCTACCATAATATGCCCATTGTTATATGGAAAAGCATTTAGTATAACTAGTGAAACTTTCCCCCGAAATAAAATCAAATTCTTTTTATCATTTTGTTCTTTATCTTTGAGTATGTCACAGATAAAACATTCATCATCGCTTTTTGGTTCAAGAATATAGTCCATTCGCCATGGTGCCCATAATTTCTTCATTTCAACAACTCAATTAATTTTATTTCTAATATATTATTAGTGTTTTTTTTATTTTTCTTCTGGTTCTATAGGTATGGCTTTCATTAAGATAAGATATGCGATAATACTCAAACCACCTGTTAATAATGAAATTAGCAAAAAAAGAAATCTAAGTAATGTTGAGTCCATTTTCCAGTAATAAGCTAAACCTCCCAAGACACCAGCTATCATATAATCATCTCTTGAACGAAAAAGTAGTCTCTTCACTTGAGTTTCTGATTCCTTTATAATTTCAAAAGGTAAACTATCTATATCATCAGAATCTTTCTTATCATTTATTGAATTGATCGATTCAGTTTCAGACATTTCTATTCTCACTACTTTTTTCAATAAATGGTAATAATTTTCTATTCAGTTTTCTTATTATTATTTGAGAAATTTTTCAAAGATGAAGGTATATCTTCTAATCTTTCTAAATAAGTTAAGATTATTTGTGGGAAGAAACTAGCTTCTACAAAACGAATACCCATTCTTTCTGTCCAAGCTTTAATTCCTTTATCAGCTGAAACTACACCGGCTGCAAGTTCTTTAGCTAATATTAATGTATCAATATCAGGCAATGAATCTAATACTCCTCTTCTCATTTTTTGCCTATATTTTTCTTCGTAATTTTTAGCTAATGTTTCTTCAATAATTTTGAGATTTCGACCGTTTTGATCAAAAAAGTCCTTTTCAGTGTTTTTCATTGCCTCTTTGATTGCTCTGCGAACAATAGTCATTCCTTGATCTAATCTCTCACGAACATCACTAACATATTCATAAATAACTTGAGATGATAATAAAACTGAATATCTATCAGGTGATTTTCTTACAATCCATGCCTCCACTTGATCCACTTCACGAATTGTACATTTATTCTCGAGAAGAAATTCTTTCAATTCACTAAAAGTGCTAGGTGGCATATAGCAGGAAATGTTCAATCGCAATCTGCCAATGCTTATTAATTCTGATAGTCTAGTTACAGCCTCTTTTATTGATCCACCAAGTGCTGCAATTAATTTAGCATCTGTAAAAGCGGTTGTATCAAGCACAAATCGTTGTCGGGGAAAAGACATACATGATACTCCTGATTCTTTATCCACTAATCATTCTAGAATTCTTTTCTATTAAATGATTTATGGTAAGGAGGATTTTGCACTATTCTTATAGTATTCTATTTTTGCATAAAATGTTTTATAATTTAATGTGAATTTCATTATATTTGTGAATAAGTTTAGGTGTTCCATATTGACTAGCAAAGGAAAATTTGATTATAAAGAATTTATCTATCCAAAGAAAAGAATTGGTATTGTTTCTTTTACTGATCCAAGAAGTGAAGTAAAACTCATTGGAAAAAGAGAGAAATACATTAAACAAAAACATCTTGAATTAAAGGATTATCTTGAGAAGGTAGGTTTTGCAGTTATTGATCCAATTTCAAAAATAGAGGATGTAAATGATTTTTGGGCTGTTAATAATTTAAAACAAGCAGAAGAAATCTCCGATAAATTTCTGATAGAAAAGGTTGATGGATTAGTTTTTGGTTGTTGGGCTTGGAATGAACCAAATATTCCTTTATCAATCGCAAAAAGAGTTAATGTTCCAATAGCTTTGATAACTGAAAATAATCCATCTTGGCCAGGTATAACTGCATTAACTTCAACGGGAGCATCTTTTTGGGAGTTTTCCAATTTTAATGTTAAAAATCATGAACGTATTATTACTCAATCAAAGAAAGATTTGAGTTTACTTTTACCTTGGGTGAAAGCAGCATCAACTTTGAATCATCTAAAAACTGGAACACTTATTTTATGGGGTGGTAGTCCTGCGTTGAATATGGAACATTTAAATGATGATATACCATACTTAAAAAACTTCATTATTAATGATATTATAACTGAAGATCAATATTTGCTAGTTGAAAGAGCTAATAAATTACTAGAAACGAGCAATAATCGTATTGAATTATTTATTGAATGGTTATTAACAAATGGTTGTACAATTGAATATGATAATAATATGACCACCAAGGATAGTGTTAAGAAACAAGTTGCATTATATATTGCAGCTAAAGATATTATCAATCATCATTTGGAATCAAATTCTAGAGTTATTGGTAGCTCTATTAAATGTCAACCTGAATTAAGTATTCATTATGGAGTAACTGCTTGTTTAATTCCTGCATTTTTACCTTTCCCACAAGATCATGAAGGTGATAAGCCCATCATACCAACTGTTTGTGAAGGTGATATTAAAGGACTCTTAACATCTGTTATTCTTCATGGCTTTCAACCAGAGATTCCACCTTTGTTTGGTGATTTGAAGATTTTAACCGATAATTATTTTGTAATTGCTAATTGTGGTGGTGCAAGTGCGTTTTATGCTGCAAAATCAAATGACCCAAAAATTACTTTGCCAAAAAGTCATTTGAAACCGCAATGTCAAGGTGAAACAGGAGGGGCATTTGGTTATACAACTCCTGAAGCAACTGATGAAGTAACTTATGCAAGATTGATTAGAATTGATGGTGAATACCTATTACAATTTGGTATTGGCAAAATGCTCTCTTTGAAGAAAAAACCTGGGGATTCTTGGGGTGATAATTGGCCTCATACTGCAATACAATTATCAATTCCAAAAGATTTGTTTGTAAAAGCTTTAGGTACAAATCATCTGTCGCTTACAATAGGTAACTTTGCTAGCGAATTAAAATACATTTCAAAATTACTGGGTATTTCTTATCTAGAATTGGATAATGAATTAACAGTTCAAGATTTTATTGATCAGATAAAATAAGAAAAAAAGAATAAATTTGATCAAGAAAGGGTTAAGAGGATAGTAGAAATTATCTATTATCCCAAAGTTCTTCGCGCAATAAATCACGAATAGCAATTCTAATTATTTCACTGCGATTAGCGTAACGTTTCTGACGTACAAGCTCATCTAACCCTTCCAAAAATCCATCTGGTACATGTACTGTTAATAGTCTCATCAAACCTTATTCACCTCGGCGACAGGCAACCCTGTCAAATCCTCCAAGCACAGTCCTACCAAATTGCACCGGAGGATATATTTGTAGATATTCCTCGGCGATTACAATATTTAAAAAAAAGTATAACATGCTTACTACCCCAGTATGACGTGTATATATACGAGGGTAATACCTTTTTTCGGAATAAAATTAAAAAATCAAGATATTGTACTTCATATTTTAAAGGGCACTATTTTATCCTAATTCCTCCAACTCAGTTTCCTTTTGGTCCCGAAAATCTTCCCAAGAATCAATCAATTCACGATTTTCTTCTTCAAAGTCTAATGTATAAAAATCATCTGCAATATTCTTAATCCGGTTTATTAGCTCTTCATTAAAGGAATCTATAGCTTCTAATATTTTATCTCTATGTTCTATCGCTTCTTCTTTAATACCATCAGTATAAATTTCCTTTATCCTGATTATAGAATCATTAATACTATTTTTCGATTCTTCTAGGAAATGACTAAGTTCATCTTTTCGTTCTTTTATTAATTCAAATTCTTCTTTTTCTTGCTCTTTCATTTCAGCTTCATTATGTGATAATTTAGCTCTTCTAGCTACTAAAGACTTGATAGATTCGGATTCATCAAGAGCAATAGGATGTTCAGGGGCTAATTCTAGAATATCTTCATATACAAATAGAGCCAAATCGAATTTTTTTAATAATTTCAAAACTCGTGCTTTATTTAACAAAGTAAGAGTAATAGTGTTATCTTTTTCCAATGCTTTGTTATAGCACTTAAGTGCTTCCTCAAATTTCCCTTGTTTTCTTAATGCTAATCCTTTATAATTCCAAGCTATAGTATTCTCATTATCGGAAGCTATCACTTCATCAAATGATTTGATTGCTGATTCAGCATTTCCTTCTTTCAATGCTTTTAATCCGTTCTTTATTAAAATTTTAATATTTTCAGAATAACCCATTGTTTAGTCCTCACTTATTGCTATTCCATTTGGTTAATTGATAAGGATAGTATTAGGAAACAACAAATAATTACCAATAATTTTATTTAAATTTTTTAATGATTTAGAAAATAAAATCATAAATTTTCTGAGCGTTCTATCCATTCTCTTTCTAAAGCTCGTTCTATTAAATTTGAGATATGGTCAAATGAAGCAGAAATCTTTGATGATAATCCCTCTTTAGTATCTTCAGATTGAGCATTAGCTCTTCCAGCTATAAAGTAACTTGTAGTACTAACTCGTTTAATCATCCATGCTTCTAATTCTGGTTCTGAATCATCAAAGTCTGCTAACCCATGACTATTTGTTTTGCCCTCTGCCAACCAGCTCATCTCTAGAGGTATTTTAGAAATAATATCAAGGAATTGCTTCATAATTATTGGATTGATAGGGCGTCGCCAAACTTGAACTATTCCATTATTTATGCTTGAGAGAAATAATAAATCAAAATTAACATTCGAATTATCAATTATCGATTCAATATTCTCATTAAGGTTTTTCAAGATACTAACAGGGAAATACTCTGTTTCAATTAAGTTTCTAATTTCTATGGTGACTGATTTTCTTATAGGTTCTATTGATAGATTAAGTAAAGATAATTCTTCATGATAAATATCAATAATCTCTTTTAGAGCCATTCTTGCAAATGGTTCATTGTCATACAAGTCTTGGAATATAGCATATGTTAAATAATCACGAGAAATTAAGGAAAAACGATGGTCACCAAGATCAGCTCCTTTAAATTCTATTGATTCTTCACCTAAGCACTTGGCAAATGCACTAAGAGCTGAAATAAACCCTGTTAATAGATCAGTTTCCAAATCAACTACACCATCGTCAAATAGAACTTGACCAACAGTGGTTCTTTGATCTATAACAATAATCTTGTGAATCAATCAATTATTCCTTCCATTAGTGATTTTTTTTAATTTTCTTTTCTATCGTTTAGTATTATCATCTATTTTTATTACTTGCTCTTTGAGCAAAAATTATCTTTAAATGTACATATAGGAAATCTCTAAATATTATTTTTGATTAAGGAAAAATCTCATTCAATTTCTTTTGTTTTTTGTTTCTCATATTCCATTAATTGATTTAGCTTCTCTTTTTCTTGAGAGATTTCATCTTTTTCCTCTTCTAATAATCTCTTCAATTTAACACGATATCTAATTTCAAAAAATCCAAAAATAATAATTAATGATGTAACAGGAACAACTACAAACAAGATAATTCTCAAGATTTTTCTGGTTCTAATATTATCTCGAGGATTATTTGGATCAGTTCCAGCATTTATTTCTTGCCTGTCTGAAAAACCATCACCATCGCTATCAGGATTATTAGGATTAGTGTGGAAAATTAAAACTTCATCACTATCTCCTATAGTGTCTTCATCTGTATCATATTCTAATGGGTTGGTGTCATATAAATTAATCTCATCACCATCACTTAATTCATCATCATCAGAATCTGGATCATTGGGATCTGTGTGATACCAATATTCTTCGATATTATATAATCCATCAGAATCAGCATCAAAATAGCTGTCATCAGCGATGGGATTTAACCCATTAATTATTTCCCAATAGTCGGGCATAAAATCCATGTCACTATCATCACTATTTGGATTTGTATGAAAAACAAAAATCTCCCAATCATCTGGTATTAAATCATTATCACTATCAATGCTATTAGGATCTGTATGATAAATTAACACTTCATCGCCATCTGGAATAATATCATCATCAGAATAAATTGTAATAGGACTAGTTAGATATGTAAGAACTTCTTCACCATCTGTTAATCCATCCCAATCTGTATCGTTTAGTGCGGGATTAGTGCGATAGATTCTAATTTCCTCACCATCAATAAGTAAATCATTGTCACTATCAACCTCACCTGGATCAGTTCTTAAAATTAGTTCATCCTGGTCACCAAGTTGATCATCATCAGTATCATTTTGTCTGGTGATATAGTGAATGTAATTGTTACTACCAATTTTGCTATTTACCAATAAATGAATGTTATCAGTGACTTGATCATATGCCCCAACTATTTCGTAACCCTGATATGGATTATAATAGATTATTTCAGTTTCTCCCCAACCAAATATAGGATCATAAATGGCAGCATTAATTTTATCATAATAATTGCTATCTTGAATACCATCTAAAGGATTTACACTTTGATGATAAACATATATCATTGTATCATCGTTTGTTATGAATAAATTATGGTAATTCATTATTTCAATTGATACAAGAGTTGAAGCATAAGCCCAAGCAAAATTGTACGGTTTTTGCCATAATTCTACATCTGATACTCGATAAGCACTATAGTCATATTTTCGAATAAATGTCATTGATATTTTATCATTTGAGTCTACGACCATTTTAGGTCTTATTAAATCATCTTGATCCACCTGTCTAACTTGGATTTTTTCTGACCAAATACCACCACTTAATTTATAACTATATTTTATCCTATCAAGATCATTAATTCTATTAACTTCTACAAATGCTAGGTGAACTGTATTATATGAGTCAACAACAAGATTTGGTGTGTTACTCATTATTCCGTTTTCATTAATTTGAAGATTTTCTGATGTAAAGAAATCATCTAATTTTAATTTTTGACTATAAATTAATTTATTTTGATAAGCTGCCACTATCTCATTCCATACTATATGTAATGTATCATCTGCATCAATTAAAATTGCATAATTATTTGTTTCTGCATTATTTTCTGGTTGTTTTACTAATATTGGAATTTCCCATTCATTTGATCCTTTCAATTTTTTGGTAAGATATAACCCTTCAAAAGAAGATATATCATCCCGTGCAATAAATGTACAATAAAGTGTGTCATCTGAATCTATAGCTAACTCTGGGCTTGTGACAGTATTTTCCCACTCCCCAGTAATACTTCCTTGAAAACTCCAATTACTAGAACCATTTTTTATTTGGTAAAATAATTCTACTTTTGTTTTACCAATATGTTGCCATATATGATGTTTTATTCCATCTGAATCTACTACTAAACAGCTTTTACTATTATTTTTAGTAGTAATCATAATGGTAGTAGAATTTGAAAATTCCCCATTATCATTAAAACTTCTAACTATTAAATCATAATTGTCAATGTAGTATAATTTACCTAGACTTACATTGGAATTAGTTATGGAAATAAAATTTGGCATAGTAGATACATCATTGTAAGTAAATTTTACAGCTGTATTCCATAATAATGAAGAGCCATTCCTCATACGATAATACAAATTCGCAATATTAGTTATTGTTCCTGTATTTTCTTCATATAATACATAGAGGTTATTTGATGAACTATTTTCAGCTATACCAGCTATATAACTATCTTTTAGGATGTTACTAATTATAATTGGTGATTCCCTTAAGGTATTATTCATAAATACCTCAGCATAATTCAATTTCTTATATGTGGTATAAGATGTCCATAAAAGGTGAAAACCTCCTGCTATAGCTTTATGGGTTTTCAGATTGCCGATTCTTTCAATATAAGTATAAATCAAATTTTTACTTAGCCATGAATTCCCCTCATTAGTAGATTTCATGAAGTAAATCTCATTATTTACATAGTCACTTGCCCAATTAGAATAAGTAAGTATTAACTCATCTGTTTTTGTCTGAGTGAGAGCAAAAGTAATTGGATTGTCATTATCAGCTATTATTTTTAGATTATTCCAATCTAAGCTTGAATTTGTTTTAGTTATCATATGAATTGAGCTATTTCTAGTGCTTAAACTAGTACCTATCTGATGGTTAATCCAACCAACTATTAGGGTATTGTTTATAGAAATAAGTGTTTTTAGCTCAATAAGATTTTCAGATGTAGTTGTTTCAAGAATTTCTAATTCATGCCAGGAAGTTTCATTCAAACCTTTACTTATATATAGAATTTGTTGAATTCCCTCTCTATTAGTTTGCATGATAACATGAATAACCTGATTTTTATCAACTATTATGTTTAATTGATAGATTATATCCCCAAGATTTAGGATTTGGATAGGATCTGTCCATTCATTTATTGATAAATTAACAGATTGTGAGAAGAAAATTTCATATCCAAAATTATTGGTTATTCTTAACCAAATAGCATAGAAATTTCCTATATCATCTTGTGCTATAGAATATTGATTACGTTGCAAATTTTGATTAGTTATTTGAAATGGTTGACTCCATACAGAATCACTATTGAAATTGTCACTTTTGATACTGATATATTCATTATTAATACTCATATTTGTTTGATCATTGTTATCAATTTCTATATCTTGTATAGAGATTAAATTATCACTGAAATTAGAAATCAGTGTGGAATTTAATGTAAGAGTGATTATGAATAGTGATAATGTTAGGATACTAGTTTTTCTGAGAATTGCATTCATATCGTGCACAATTTTTAATCATTTAACTATAAATATAATCATTTTCACAAGTCCAGTTTTCCTATTAGATGATAAATCAGTTTTGATTTTTTGGTTCGCTAACTTTTGAATAAGCCTTTTCAACTGCTCCATCTACAATTCTCACTCTATTCATCCTACCCCATCGTTCTCTTGAAATAATACCTTTATCTTCTAATTCATTGAGATAATAGGATACTTTGGCTTTAGAGAATCCTGATAAAGAACATATCTTACTTTGAGTTGTAACTCTATTTTCATCTTCTATAATCTTAATAATATCTTTTTCAGGTTGTGATAGTAGAACTTCTAATATTTCTTTTCGTTCAAAATCTGATTTAGATTTTACTGAAAAGAAGATTATAATTGCTCCTATTATTAGACCTAAGAAAAATGTTCCTATCATACCTAACCAAACCAAATTGTTTTTCTCTGGATCAACAGGAGTTGGCAGAGGGGAAATAGGTTCTTCAACAAAACGAATTATCCATGTTTTTTCTGAGTCTTTGAGTAAATTGTAATATTTCCATTCAAACCTTTTACCATTTATAGAAATATAATCAGCATCAGGAGTTAGTGCTGATTCATTATTTAGCATATATTCATCAGGTATAGTTACAACCAATGAATATTGTTCTACATTCTCATCAAATAATTGGGTTACCCTGAAAACAAAGTTCTTAGTAATATCAATTGTTTCCAAAATTGCATCTTCAATCATATAATTTACACTGAATGAATAAAACTCATTATTATAAAGTGGTTTACTTAGAGTGATATTTAGTATATGAACACCATCATTAATTTCCCATTCAAAATACAAGGATCCATAATCATCATAAACAATAAATGAAGAGATTCGATTTTCTGTTAATACTGATTGGATATCAATTTGATAAATTAAGAAGTATAATGGTTGTAATCCAATATATTGACAAGTAAAATCGGACGTTATAGATACATCTATTCCATTAGGTAAAACATCCACATATTGGGAGAAAAGAAGTCTGGTTAGATTCTCGTTTACGTTAGGTAATAAGTGGCTAGCTTTATCTTTTTCAATCACTATAGGTGTTTGAGTTAAGTCGTTTTGTGATTTCGTCTTAATAAATTGATCATTTGAATACACTAACACTAAAGTAGAAGTTAAAGAAAGAATTAGCATAATAACAGTGATACATAAAAAGTATTGGTTATTAATTATCTTTCTCAATATTTTCTTCTCCCTATAATAATGCTTCGGGCTAGCATATTGGTAATAAATAATGATGATATAACAATCCAAACACTCTTCAATGAACTATTGTTTGTTGAAATTAATGTATAACTACATAGGAAAGTAAATGTGATTTCAGAAAAATCACCACTATAAGGTACCGATATCCAAAAATCAGCAGGAGCATTTTCTTCTATACCTACATTATAGTTTGCAAAAGCATTGGTTTCATAATTCAATTCCTTTTGAGTGTCAGTAATAATTTTTACTTTGGGATGAATAATTGTAAGAAATTCTATTTCAGCTTTTTTAATTTTCATCTCATATCTATCTTTAGTGAAATTAAAATATGGTCCTAGTCTAACGTAATCTTCTGAATCATCTTCGTAAGCTAACACATTTAATGCTAAACCTCTTGAACCAGGTGTAAAAGTCCAATTTCTTACAGTCATTTCAATATAGGTATTTTGTATAGCTTTAATCTCATAGTTATTCAAATTTAAATCATAATTGAAAACTGTTACAGAACTAATAATACTCGTATTATGGTCAAGAAATAATTTCGTATGATTGACTGATGTTTTTTCTGAGTAGGATTCACCAATACTATCCCAATCTAATAAATTGAAATAATAACCCTTGCCAGTAAGAGAACTTAATGAATTAAGAAAAATTGTTGAACTAACATATTCGGAAACATAATTTAGCTCAAAATTAATATTAGCCATCTCTGTAAATTGAAACTCTAAATCAGGACCTTTTGATTTTTGTACAGCTATATCATATAAATTGCTGGCAAATATTTTGTAAAGATTTTCCTCTTCTATAATATTGGATTGAGATGATACAAGATGAGAATCAAATATAATTATTGAAGTAAGAATTAAACTAACAACTATTATTTTAAGGGATTTTACATATTTCCTTTGAAGCAATCTCTCACAACCAATATTATCTTTTGACGATATAATACTTTTATACCATATAACAGTATTCTTTTTATTAAAAAAGGCATCGATAATTGTTCAGATTTTTCTGAACAGTTCAATGAACAGTAAAAGCGGACTATTTAATTATTTTCGTGCTATATATTTAATATAGAAAAATTTAGGAACCTTTGGTATTTTGGCCGAATATTACCAAAAAAAAGCGAAGGAAGGAGCCTAAATCCCTCTTGATTAAAAGTAAAACTGTCAGGGAAATGATTCCTCAATTTCCCTGACTCAATTTTACCTTCTTTTAATTTTACAAATTCAATCAATCATTACTGCTATTTGATTCACTATCTTCTTCTAATGAATCTGTGGTTTCCCTTTCTTCCTCATTTACTAAATCACGTAACTTTCTACTTTCTTCTAATTCTTTGATCATTT
>JAEORJ010000255.1 GCA_016840945.1 Candidatus Gerdarchaeota archaeon | reverse complement strand
TTGAATTGATGGCTAATATATTATCTATTATTCCTTACCATCACCTTGCACCACCGATGAATGGGGGCCAACTGAGATGTTATCGCTTACTGATAGAAATGGCAAAGAATCATGATATTCATGTCATTACTCTTCAATCAGCAGAGGAATTAATAAAATATCTTCCGGAAAGTATCTCTATTTATAGCCCCGATCAATATCCTACTCCCAAAAATATATTTGATATTTTGCCACCAAAGATTTTTAAAGCATTACACTACAGGTGGTTAAGAAGATCTTTCAAGGGACCTGCTAATGATGTTCTATTAAAAACCCATCATTTAATTAAGGATATTTTAAAACATAATAAAATAGATATTGTTTATTTTGAACACATAGCTTCGATGTTAACTGCTCCACTCATTAAAAACCTAAGTTCAAGAGCTATAAAAATATTGGATGCCCATAACATAGATCATCGTTTAGTTGAACTTGAAAACAAATCAAGAGGAATAAATAAATACCTAAAAGAATACAAGAGAATAAAATGGCATGAGTCTAATCTCTCTAAGTTTGTTGATGCTTATTTTGTATGTAGTGAAGAGGATAAAAGAATTCTTGAAAGTTTGAATCCAACAATAAAGGGATTTGTAATTCCGAATGGAGTAGATGTCAAGCGCAGAATAATAGATGATCGATCACGTCATAGAAAACAGCTTATTTTCTGTGGTGCATTAAATACTATTGCAAACAAAGATGGGTTATTGTGGTTTTATAATGAAGTTTGGCCAGAGTTGAAAAAATACGATAAAGAGGTTAAACTAATAATTATCGGTATCGGTGGCGAAGACAAGGAGTACGATCTATTAAAAAATGATATTAGCATCCAATTTTTAGGAGAAGTAAAAAATGTTATTCCATATTATTATCAAAGTGGCATTTCTATTGTACCATTGCGAATAGGAAGTGGAACGCGTATAAAAATATTAGAAGCTATGAGCTTAGGCAATCCTGTGGTATCAACAAAGATTGGGGCAGAAGGTATTCCTATTACGCACAACAAAAATATTATAATAGCGGATACAACAATGGAATTTAGCGAAGCAATACTTTCTCTTATAAAAAATTATCATAAATTTGATGATATTAGATTTAATGCATACAAATTTGTAAGTAGTAATTATGATTGGGAACTAATCGGAAGTCACGTTGAAAAAGTTTTAGATATATTAATGAAAACCTCTGAGATAAAATAGAAGTATTGATTATAAATTGAATTATAAAACCCGGCCTATTATTAGTGTATTAGTTACTGCCCATAATAGAGAAAAATACATCTGTGAGGCAATTGAAAGTATACTTGAATCAACATTTAAAGATTACGAAATAATAGTGGTTGATGATTGTTCTGTAGATAAAACATATGAAATGGCAAAACGATATGAAAAGCTTGATAGAAGAATAAAAGTATTTCGAAACAATAAAAACTTAGGACAATTTGAAAACAGAAATTATGCTGCGAGTTTGGCAAAAGGTCTATATATCAAATATTTGGATTCGGATGATGTGATTTATCCATTTGCTCTAGAGACAATGCTAAATTATATGAAACAATTTCCTGAGGCCGGTTTAGCAATTTCGCATACTTCGCTTCACGATAAAAAACCATACCCGATTCTACTGTTGCCTAAAGAAGCTTACCGTAGTTTTTTTCTAACAGGAGGATTTCCCAATAGTGGTCCTTCCGCAGCAATTATTAAAACAAAAGTTTTTGCTGATATTGGAGGATTCAGCAAAACACCCTATGTCGGGAGTGATACTGAATTATGGCTTCAAATAGCTGCAAAATATCCAATTGTAAAAATGCCTCCTAGTTTAATATGGTACCGGAGACATGATGATCAGGAGATAGTTAAAGGAGTAAGTTCTTATTCTTACCTTCGAGAGAGTTTCCCTTATTTTTTAAAAATATTAAAATCATCTCTTTGTCCTTTAAGCCAAAAAGAAATTAATGTAGCTATCTCAAAGCTTAAATTGCGGCATTCTC
>JAEORJ010000254.1 GCA_016840945.1 Candidatus Gerdarchaeota archaeon | reverse complement strand
GAATATTGGGAAGTACAATACGGATTAGATCCAACCATACCAAATGAAAATGGTGATCCAGATAGTGACGGTTTAACAAATCTGCAGGAATTCAATTGTAATTCAAATCCTGTCGTTGCTGACACCGATGGCGATGGCATGCCTGATGGGTATGAGGTTGACCATAATCTGAATCCTTTGGTCAATGATGCTGCTAGTGACCCAGATAATGACCTAGCAACCAACAGCGAAGAATACAGCTGTGGAACCGATCCACAAGATCCAGATACCGATGATGATTCATTACCGGATGGTTGGGAGATATTCTATGGACTGAATCCATTAGTAGATAATGAGTTAGGTGATGAGGACAATGACAATCTTTACAACATTGATGAGTATCTCTTCGGAAGCGACCCCACAGATGCGGACACTGATGATGATGGCATGACGGATAAAGAGGAATATCTAGCGGGAACGGATCCCAATAACACTGATTCTGATAATGACGGTTGGACTGATGGTTACGAATATCTTACCACGGGAACGGATCCTGATGCTGCTGATACTGACAACGATGGAAAGACCGATAAAACTGAATTCCTCTACTGGAAGAGCCACGGATTATCTGATGCGACAGCGTATGCCTATTGCCTTATTACCGATGTCGATAACGATGGCTTAACAGATGGCTTTGAGATAAACCTCGGAGTAGATCCCTTGGACAATGATTGCGATAATGACGGATTACTTGATGGGTTAGAAATGCTGAACTATCAACCAGATCCAGAGGATCCTGACGCGGATGATGATGGTTACACTGACCTCTATGAAGTGATAAACGGTACTGACCCAAATGACGCTAATGATTATCCCGGGAGCGGTGGCGGAGGATTCGGATTCTAAAGAAAGAATGCTGAAAAGCATTTTTTCCCTTTTTCTTATATTTAAAAAGAAAAAAATAGCTGAAACTGAAGACTTGAAATCAGTAAAAAAGATAGAAGAAATAATGAACAAAAAGTAGTTGTCAAGGCAATAAGAAGGGCAGAAAAAGGTCCAAGAAAAGGTTTGAAAACAGCCTTGATAAAATAACTAAAAAAACAGCCCTCACAGGAGTACGTGGGTTCAATTCCCGCCTCACGCACCAGTTTATTTTTCGGTTAATAATGTAGGTTAATTAGGCATCGGAAATATTCTAAAATGGTTTTAACTATCTCCTATCTAGAACCAGTGGAGGTATAAGTTTGCCTAGAAAACAAAAACATGTTCTGAAAGTACATAAGGATATAGCATCTCGATATTGCCAGCCATATTGGAAAGTGGTTGTTTACAGCAAACCAAAATTTCCAGCAGATCAATATGGGTTACCCGTTAGAAATCAGAGTGATCCAAATGAAATCTTCACGAAGGATTATATTCAACTTCCTTGTGCTTCGTGCAAGTCTGCTGATACCATTCTAATATGGGCCGATGAATGCTTAACTAATGCTGGTGGGACAAAAGAATATGAATTTAAATGTCAGAATTGCGGCTTATACTCTCTTTATGAAGAACAAGAATTTAGTTAACAAAAATAATGTTTGAATGATATTCAGCTCTTTATATCAATATACCATTCACATCATAAACAAGAATTTATTTCCACTTCATGCACAAGTTCTTTCTCAAATAACAATTAGATAGTTTGAGCAAGAAAATCCGTTATCAAAGAGACCATTTTTTTTCCTGCTATACCATCTTTGTCCAAAACTGGATGATAACAAGCTACACTCATTCCTATTGTTTGATTTGTTATCCACTCATTCATCAATAATTCCCTTAACTGCTTAAATGACAACCCATCTGGTTCAGGATACATTACTGGCATTAATTTTGGATCTAAAACATCTACATCCAAGTGAATCCATATAGGAAGCTTGTTATTTGGTAAGCATTCTCTTCCTTCTTCCAATGTTGTTCTAATTCCTTTTTCCTTGATTTTATTATTATCAAATATTCGGATGTTTGATTCAGCGATTTGATCCCATGCTCTTATCCCATAAACTAGTACATTCTCTTCATCTAGCATTGGATATTTGTTAGCTATTCGTGTAATTTTATCTGGTCCCCGCCCAGTTAATACAGCCAATTCCATATCTGCTGGATCACCAGTAGGAGAGGTTTCTATATTATGGAAATCAGCATGACCATCAAGAAAAATAAGACAAATTTCTTCATTTCTTTGAATAAAAGCTGATATAATACCAACTAACATTCTACAATCACCCCCAAGAAGTAAAGGGAAATTTTTTCGATCGAGTATTTCTCCAAGTCGTTCATCTATCTCCTTGGAAAGGTTTATCCATAGTGTAAAATCAAGAATTCCTGTTTCGGAATCTTTTAGCTCTTGTGATTGAAACCCGATTATATCCCCAAGGTCAGTTACTGTGCATCCCTTTGATTCTAGAATCGAAATCAGATTTAATTGTCTTAGACCTTCTGCTGTATTCTCAATATTTGGTGTTGAACCAATACCATTGAAAGGCGTACCAATAATTTCGATTTTCACTTATGCTCAACTCTTTGTATCAGTATACAATTCACCTCATATAAAAGAATTCATTCTCCCCTTACGTGCGATTCTAATATAAGAAAAAAAAAGAAAAGCAAATTAGGTTCAATCCTAATTTTCATCCATTTTTAGTAACCAATTTTTATTGTACTTTCCAATATATGTGAATCCAAGCGATTTAGGTCCAACATGTGTACCAATTATAGGTCCTGCTTCCTGTATGCGTATTTCTTTGCCATTACCATTAGCTTTCTTCATAATTTCAAGAATTTCATTAGCTGTTTCCTCATCTTGAGTATGCCAAATGAAAATCTCATCAGTAATGGCATTTTTGATAACAAATGGTGCCATGAATTTAATCCGTTTAATAACTTCATCCCGACCGCGAATTGTTCCGCCAGATGTTACAATACCATCTTCAAAGTGAAGGATTGGTTTGATACTCAATGCTTGACCAAATAATTTTTTAGCTTTGCCAATTCTCCCACCACGATAGAGGTATTCCATAGTATCAACAGTAACTACTAGTCTTGTTTGTGGGATAAGCTCATCTAATCGTGCTAAAATTTCTTCCTTCGATGAACCTTTAACAGCCATTTTAGCTGCTTCCAAAACCAGCAGTCCCAAACAACTGGCTGAAACTTTTGAATCTACAATCGTAATGTCTTGACCATCAAATTGCTTCCTAACATTGACAGCATTTTGAATTGCCCCTGAAAGTCCTTGAGAAAGTAATATAGCTATTACTGATTTAGCTTCTGTTGAAGCTTTTTGAAAAGCATCATAAAAAGATTTGGGCGAAGGGACACCCGTAGTTGGCATTTCTGGACTATCAGCTAATCTACGATAAAATTCTTCTTTGCTAATTTCGCCTGAGTCACCGTATAGTTTATAGGATTCTAAACCGAAATTTACCTTGAAGGGAACCACATTTATATTATATTTTTTAATCAATTCTTCAGGCAGATCACAACTGCCATCAGTTATGATAGCTACTTTTTGCATTTACTATAGCCTCATATTGTTGGAAATAGTTATTATTGGAATGAATTAATCATTCACGAATTAATCGACATCCTTCTTTTTATACTTTAGCTTTAAAAGAAAAATTTCAGGCAAAATCTCAAGTAAATGAAAAAAATATCTTTTTTTAAACAACTTTTATTAAGTAAAAATTAAAGAAAAATATAGGTTGCTAGAAATGTTTAACCAACCAGCTCATCTAGTATTCGCTTGGCGCGATTGGTTCTAAATCCTTCTAGGTGAGATAAGGTTAACAATATAGCATTTTTTCATTCTAGGAGGTTTTTGATTGACAAATCAAATGAATTTGAGCATTGATACCTTTGCGGGTAAAATAACCGATTATGAGCGAGCGATGTCTGAATTTGGCATTCAAGACATTAGCAAGATAGTTGACTCTCTCGAGGATACAATGATTCATAAGTATCTTCGAAGAGGATTGATGTTTGGTCACACTGATGCTGAGAAAATCTTTGAAGCTGCAAGAAAAAAAGAACCTTTCGCGATTATGACAGGCATTAAACCTACTGGACAATATCACATTGGATCCCTTATTACTTGTAATGAGGTCCTTTATTTCCAATTGTTGGGTGGTAAGGTTTTCTTCTGCATTGCTGATATGGAGTCATACTTACACAATGGTCTTCCGCTAGAAAAGGCTCATCAAATAGCCATTGACAATATAGCTGATATTCTAGCATTGGGATTGGACATTGAAAAAACCTACATCTATAAGCAATCTGAAGAAAAAGATGTTCTAAGATTAGCTGCACAATTTTCACGAAATGTTACTTACAATATGATGAAAGCTATCTATGGTGAACAACCATTTGGTGCTTATCAAAGTGCTTTGATCCAGGTTGGTGATATTCTTTTACCACAACTTCAGAAATTTGGCGGCCCAAAATTAACTATAACCCCAGTTGGTTTGGAGCAAGCACCACATGCCCGTCTTACTCGAGATATTGCTAGGAAACAGATTTATCTAAAGCAATTTGGTTTTGAGCTTCCAGCCTTTACTTTTCATTCCATTCTTGGCTCTCTAAATGGTGGTGAAAAAATGTCCAAAAGCACTGGTGATGATTTCATCTTAACATTATCTGAAAGTCCCAAATCACTCAAAAATAAAATTGCTAGGATATTTACAGGAGGGCGGGACACAAAAGAGGAACAAAGAAAATTAGGGGGACAATTACCAATTTGTCGTGTTTTTGATTTGTTCAAATTTTATTTCACAGACAATGATAAGGAATTAGCCAAAAGAGCTTCTGATTGTACTTCCGGTTCAATACTTTGTGGTGAATGTAAAAGGGATCTTTTGGTCTGTGCAAGCAAATTTGTTGTAAACCATCAACAAATAAAGGAAACAAAGATAGATTTAGCCAAACAACTTGTAAAGGAAGGAAATAATAATGATTAATAGAAATTCTTCTAGGTATTATTATATCATAAATTGTTCTTCTGTTAAAATATTAGCCATTTGGCGCGGATGACTTTGTTTATTTTTTATTTATTTGAGTAATTTTATATATATCGTCAACCCTATATATCATCCCAGATTGGGGGAGTTGTTTTATATGTCTAAAAACAACAAAAGAAAGGATACTAAGAATGGGAAAACACAAAAAGATTTCCTAGATAGGTTACCTTCTAATTTGCCTTTTGTTCCGTTTTTAAGACGACCAGATTATCAGCTCAGACATGTAAAATTTACTAAATTAAAACAAATAAAACATTGGAAGCTTAATGCTACTCTACTACTTGCTATGATATTTATTGGTACATTCTTTATTTACACTGGTGGCTTTTATTATTTATCACGAGATAAAAACTATACATATGTTTTAGATCCTATAACACAAGATCCTGAATTTATCTGGCAGAATTTAAACGAACAAACAATACCAGAAGGGATAGCAGCTGGGATATTAATGTCCACAGGTGCTAGTGGTTTTTTCTTAATACAAAAATCAACACAGTATGCCTATTCGCAGAATACTGCAATTAAATATCTTTTAGGTGGCATAGCGTTGGTAACATTTGCATTATTAGCTCTCATGTCTATGCTGATTACAAAATTAGATTTGTGGAAAGAGCTATTTGGTTTAGAAGATACAATAAGATATATTGTCTAATTTAAATCAATAAAATAATCATTTTAAAGATAATTCTATCTTATATTCCTAATGATTTTAGGAATACAAGATTTTCTTTTTTTATGTAAAATTTTTTGTAACTAGTATTAATGTTTTCGTTCTTTCTTCTTATAGCTGGTTCCAGTTGGATCATAAGGCATCCACATACGTCCTGAAATTGACCTTTCAGGTATGTTTCCATCGTATTTTGCTCGCTCAGTTTTAATTGTGCGGATTCTTTTTTCTTCTTCAGTAAATTCCTCTTTGGTAATATTAAACCATACATATAATCCTTCAACTTTTAACATTAATTCGCATTCAATAGGCACCAAAATATCTTTTTTAAATCGCTTTTCTACATGCACCATGGCATATGCTTTGTACACTTTAACAGTTTTTCCAATAAGTTTCTCTATACGGACTATCCTACCAAGAGCATTGCTATCCTTATCAACAGCAACTTTTCCAATTAATTTTTGATAGCTCATGTTTCCACCTCTATTCATTTTTTCCAATAATGATATCTATTTTACTGAGTTTAATTGATTTATAATCAGTTTAATAGTTATCTTTTATCTAAAGCAGTACTCCCACAAAATCGGTAATTACTTCTGTATGGAATATATACTCGTTTCATTATTTATATGTTCATAATAACAATGGATTATTTTTTCCTTTCTTTGCTTTTATGAGATAATCGATATGGATCAAATGCAAAACCGAGATTCCCTTTTACTTTATGGAATCCTGTATCACCTGTATAAATTTCACGTTCAGTTCTTACCTTTTCCAGAGTTTTAACTTCCTTATCAAATTCCTCTTTGGTGATATCAAACCAAGCATAATAGGTGCTGTATTTGAAAACCTTCTCTGCTTCGATTGGGACAATAATATCTTTCTTAAATATTTTAGAAACCAGAATGAACACAAATGGCATTTCCTTTTTGACAGTTTTTCCAAGCATAAGCTCTACTCGTACAATTTTTCCTAATTTTTTGTTATCTTTATCAGCAGCAATTTTCCCTATGAGTAATCTACTATCAAATTCAGAATCTACCATAATTAATAATTAAGTTAATAATCCTAAAAAGGTATTCACTTAGAGTTGTGCTTCAGCTGACAACTCTTTTTTATTTGATCTATTTTCTATTATAACTGTAGCAATAATACCCAAAGCAACCAAGAACATTCCTATATAAGCAGACCAATGGGTAGGTGTTTCACTAAAAATAGCAAATGCTAATAAAGTTGAACCAAACATCTCACCTAAAGCTGTTACAGTAATAACTGGTGCTTTTACGAATTCTAAACTATAATTGTATAATGTATGCCCTAAACATGATGGTCCTAATGCAAGTAGAAAGAAGAACAAGTAATGTTGCCAATTTAACTTGATGATCGTTAGTGATTCTATACCAGTAGCAGGGATTAAGCTTAGTCCATCGTACCCAAGAAGATAAACGAGAATAAATAATGTGCACATACCATAGACTATTGTAGTATATGAGAAAATATCAAGTTTTTCTCTTTTTTTACGACCTATTACGAAATAAGCTGCAGCAGATACCCCTCCTAAAAGGGCTAGTAAATCACCGAATAAATTGGTCAATCCACCTGTTGAATCTTGTAGCACTAAATCAGCTATTCCAACAATTATTGCTCCACTAATAGAAAATATAATCGCTATTACTTGATACCAGCTAGATCGCTCTTTTAGAAATATAACTGAGAAAATCAAAGTAAATAATGGCATAAGATACGCAATGGTTACAGAACTAGCTACTGTAGTCATTTGTAATGATTGATTCCAGCTAATGAAATGTACTGCTAACATAAAACCTGATAGTGACAATAAAGGCATATCTTTCCTAAAATTCACTTTTTTAAATTCCTTAAGATTACCTGTTACAACTGCTCCTAGAAACATGCCGATAGTAGCAAAAAGTAAACGCCAAAAAGCTATTACTGAAGCATTAGCGGGTTCTACACTAGGCCAAAATGTTGAAACATCTTTACCAGCTAATCTGATGAGAATCGATGCAAAAGAGGTCATAATCATTGCTATTGCGATAAGAAAGAAAACATGTTTGGGTATTTTTTTTGCTCGAGTATCTGAGCTTGGTGTTACTAAGTTCTTTTGTTGTGCGTGAGAACTATCATTATTATCTTCTATCAAGGTTAATTTACTAGTTAATTCCCAGTAATTAAATAATTCGTAAAGATGAAATAAATACACTAAATTATTGTTAGTTATTCATTTACTTCTTTAAATGACTCTGTAATATCCTTGACATGACTAATAACAACATCGGACATTTCCTTTGTACGGTCAATAGTAGTTATTGTTCTAGTTGTAAAGCTATCAATTTGCTTCAACATTACTTCTTCTAAATCATCAACTGACTTAAGGAATGCTTCAGCAATTTCTTGGTTGCTTCTATTTGACAGTTCGAATTGTTTTCTAGCAAATAATGAAACCTCGCGTTTGACTTTTTGTAAAACTCGATCAAAATCATCGAGGAGTTCTAGAGTAACTTTATCAGTACTAATACCAACTCGGTCACCAATAGCATTTATTTCAGTATCTAGATCCTCTAAGAAGCCACATGACAAACTTTCACAAGTGTTAATGCTTTTCAAAGCAGCTTTTTCAGCTTCTTGTAAATCTTTTGATAATCCTTCATAAAAGGCCCTTTCAGCATCACCATAAATCTTCAGGTGGTTTCTACCAAGCTGTTGTAATTTACCTTTGTAATTTTCAATACGTTGTGCTTCCTTTTCAATACGATTAATTACTTCATCTGTAAGACTCTGTCTAATTCTTTCGAGATTTTCAGTGTAACGATCTTCTATTCCTAAAACAGCTTGTTCACCAATGACAACTACTCCTTCTGTTTTTCGAGATGCCTCAGAGGTAATATTACCCACCGTTGTAAAGATAGCTCCTTCTATGCCTGAAGTTTTAGTTTCTAATTCTTGAACCATTCTATTAATTGAGCTATCTATAACCTCCTTCAAGTCTGTGCTTAGAGAAGCAGCTAGGTTTTTCATATATTGTTCGTATTTTTGTAATTCTTCTTGTTTTTCCATTAATTGTTCCATGAGATTAGAGCTAAATTTACTCTTGAAATCACCAACATTTGAAATTTGATTTTCCTGGAAATCCTCTGTTTTATTAGATATAATTGTAAGCTCCTTTGAAACTACGCTATTAATTTCATTATAAATTTCAAGAAGGTTATCTTTAAGATTAGAATCTAGTTGTTTCAAATCAATTTCTTGTTTATTTATCTCAGCAGATGCTTGACCAAAAATGGATTCAGAACCTTCCCAAAGATTGGTTCTTAATGCTTCAGCAGAAGCGTTCATACCATTGGATATATTAGTAATTGTTTTTTCCGTTAAATCAATTATTGTGTCTCTCATAGTGTTTTCTTGATCTATTAATGATGAGGCATCTTTGGCGATTTGCTTTTCCACTTCTTCGAAGCTTTCTCTTGTTTTTCTGATAAAACCTTCCCGTGAACGTTCAAACATTTCTTTCATATTTTCAATTTCTTTATTCGAACGTGAGGTTCTGCGACTTAGAATGTTTTCAATTGATTTTGTAATGTCGCTTCTATTACGTTTGAAATTATCAACCTCAGATTCAAAGAATTGGTCTATGTTATTATTTAGCTTATCATATAATTCTTTATAATCGGATTCTATATCCTTGATTAATTTAATAGATGGTTTTTTAGTTTCTTCTAATAATTTATCTTGTTCTTTCTTAAATTCAACTAATCTATTATTAATGGTTAAACTGTCCTTTTTCAAAGTATTAGATATTTCATCTAATGAATTATTTAATAGATTACCAATAGAGCCACCAAAATCTTTGAAATTCTTGGAGATATCATTAAATGATTCCTTTACAACTTTGATTAAATCACTTTTAGAGAGATTATAACTGCTATCAATTTTGGTAATAATTTCATCGATTTCTTTTGAAAGAACTGATATACTTTGATTGACTTGAGTATCTACTTTTCTGTTTAATAGATCAACGCTTTCACCACGCCAACGCTCAAGTTTACGTGTTAAATTGGAGATATCTTTACTGGTATTTCTAAGCTCCTTTTCATGATTGTCAGAGAAGTTCTTAAATAGTGCTTGTAAATTCTTTTGACTTGAATTTAGTCTATTTCGTAATAGATCGTGATTTGATTTAATCTCCTTTTCAAAACGATCTGTTAATCGAGAAACTTCTTTTTCAAAATTCTCTTCTTTCTTTTTGGTTTCAGATTCATATTCCTTACTAATTTGCATTAAATCATCAGAAAGCAATTTTTCAAATTTAGTAAGAAAATCACTTTCCTCTTTCTCGATTTTTTTATTTAACTCTTCAAGGTTTTTCAAAAGTATTCTAACAGGATCAATTAATGAGAGGTTAATGTAATTAATAAGATTGAGAATACCAGAACCGCTTCTTTCAACATTATTAAGAAAATCAGTCTCAAGTTTTGCTACTAAGTCGCCTAAATCCATTTGGTATTGGGCAACAGTACGATTCAAAATCATAATAAATTGTTCCATCATTTCATTTAATACTTCTCGAGTTTTATTTGAAGTAAGATGTATGAGTTCAGTCTTTTCCTCAATATTAGAATCAACTTTCTCATTAAATCGATGCTCTATTGAAGCAAGTTCCTCATTAGTACTAGAAACAATTTCATATGAATGCTCAGCTATATTGGTAATTCTAGCATTAAAGTCATTAGCTAATTGTTCAACAGCTTGGCTGAATAGGGTGTTATTATTTTCCATTATTGTTATTAAACTATCAAAAAGTTCACCGAAAGTGGAATCTTGAATATTGAAAGTTTTTTCAATAACATTATTCGTTTTAGGTCTGATTATCTCAACACTTGAAATCATCAATCTTTTCTGCTCTACTAAAACCCTCAAAATCTCTGTTTGGAAATTATTAGAAGCCTCTTGAATGGCTGATTTTAATGATTTAATAGCTTCTTCAATTTGGTCATTAATTGGTCGAGTGACTTTTTCTAAATCTTCGATGCCTGAATCTAAAACTGAAAAGATAATATTTTCAAAAGCGTCTTGTGAATCTTTAAAAGCATCAAGTACTTCGTTAAAAGCTTTAATAGCATTGTCTTCAAAATCAAGAATATCACTCACACGAGCATCAACAATTACTTCTCTTTGATCATAAGCGTGCTTCTGGGTCTGTGCAGTTATTTCACTGAATTTCTTAGCTATAGGTACAAGGCTTCTTTTGATATTTGCACATGTTTCAGTTGAACGGATTGAGGATTCTGTGAGGAATTCATTTGATGTTTGAGCAATTTTACCTAAATCCTTCATGTCCATTTCAATTGAAGCGAGAATGCCACTAAAGGAAGCATCCATGGAGATTTCAAGATCTTTGATATCTTCCTCTGAACGTTCATTTCGCTTTTCACGTTCAGCAACACTAGCATCACGAACATTTTTAATTGCGTTTTCGGTGAAATCATTCACAATCAGTGTAGTAGCTTTAAGCTCTTCTTTACGGCTTTGTAAATAGAAATTGAGTTTATCAATCACTTCAATAAAACGTTCGATTGGAAAAATAGCTGAATATCGCTGTTCTTCTCCTTCAGTTTTTAGCGGGATAATTAAACCTCTTTGCACCAAGCTTTCTATTGAGCTGGTTACTCTACCTCTTGATAAGCCACCTTTTTGAGATATTTCATTAACATTTCCGGCACCATAGGTAGCTAGAGCAGAAAAGACTCTTTTCTCATTAGAAGAAAGTTTAGGTAACAATTCAAGGTCCTTTGCTTCTTTAATGGACATAATAATTCCTCATACTATTTTTTTGGTAAAATTTCCAAATTAGTCATAGTAAAATTGCTTCACTTTACATTAATGTAAAAGTGCACATGCTTTTTATGGTTTTTGAACATGGTCGTTAACATTATAAAAATAGTGGAAAAAACTGACAAAAAACATGAAAAAAGCCACTTAAATTAGCGAAAAATAGATTAAAAACAATAATTTAAAAGGTAATTATTCATCGAAGAACAACAATTAGTTTATTTATAAAGAAAACATGGGCTGGTAGATCAGTTCGGAAGATCGCCTGATTCGCATTCAGGAGGCCGTGGATTCAAATTCCACCCAGTCCACCAATATTCTTTATTCAATTTTCATTTTAGTTGTACTACTTGAAATGATCGTGCGCCTATTTGTGATATTGTTATACTTGCTACTCGTACACCTAATTTTGCTGCTTTCTCTATTGATTCATTCTTAAGAAATTCATGCAGGAATCCTGCGCAGAACGAATCACCTGCTCCAGTAGTATCTACTAGGTTTGTTGGGAAAGCAGGTTCAAAATGCTCCTCCCCTGTAGAGGTTTTAACTAATACTCCTTTCTCACCCAATGTTAATACTGCAATATCACAGAAGTTTAACAATTCATCAACAATTTTGTGATGGTCTTTTTGATGGGTAAAAGTTACTCCTTCAAATTCATTTGAAAAGATTATTTTAGGAGGGTATTTTTTCATCATTTTTTGCAGTTCAGGTTTTGTTTGTTCTACTACAGAATGAGCAGCCAGATCGAAAGTTGTTTTCTGAGCATTTTCAAAGATTACCCATAATGCTTCCGCGGAGTTAATAATTAGATAACCTTCCATATGCACATAATCAGTTTGTTTAACCAATTTTTGATCAATTGATTCAGGTGGTAATAGCTCAGAAGCTCCCCAGTGGACTATAAAGGTTCTATCTTTGTCAGGAGTAATTAATGATAATAGCTGTCCTGTAGCATTCTCTTTATCAATAACGCTATATGGTTTAACACCTTCATTGGCAAGGATTTCCATGTATAAGCGGCCATCTTCATCTTGTCCATGTTTGCCACAAAAAGCTGATTGGGTACCTAATTTAGCTAAATTTGACATAACATTAGCACAACTTCCACCTGAATTTTTGATAATCTTATTATTCGGATTTTCAGTTTTTATTTTTTCAAGTATTTCATCTAACGTTTCTTTGGGTACATTTCTGTGACCACCTACCGAAATATCGATATCCTTGAGGAATTGAAAATCAATAAAAACAGATAAATCCCAAAGAACTTGGCCAAAACCTAGGATTTTTTTTTGTGTCACTTTAAATCTCTCATATAAGCTATTTTTCACTTTTTAATAGGTGATCAGCAACTTCACGTGCCCAGTCACCAACTGGGATATCTTGATCTTCGCTCATTTTGGTAAGGTATTCCTTCCACGAAAGCTTCCCGTATGCTTTTTGCCAATCAGGAAATCTTTTCTTTAAATTATCATATGCTATCTGATGTGCATCGCAATATTGGCCTTTCTCAATAGTTGATTGACAGATCACACAGTGTTTCATTCTTCTTCCACCAAATCTTCAGAGAGGGCATCTTCTAAGCCATTGTTCTTGTTATTTTTATAGTTCTCTAAAACATCGTCTGGAGTACCTGGACAATGCAACCAATTGGCACAAATAGTATAAGGCTTCTTTCCTTTTTTGCGGATAGTTACCATAGGGAAATTACAATGCTTGCAGATTTTCTTTGCTGGTGAAGCGTAGCCAGCTTGTGGTATAGGTGCGCTCCAATCACAAATCTTCTTATAATATCCCGTACAACCAACAAATCGTTTCTTAGTTCGAGTTGAGCGTGTAATTATTAATTCTCCTTTTTTACATACAGGACAAACACCAAGAACACGTTGTCTTTGTCGAAGATTTTGTATTTGTTCTTGTAGAGTAATACCAATGATTTTTTCTTTCGAATAAAAACTCGTGAGTATATCCTTTAGCTGTCTAATAGAATCCATTAATACTAATTCTCTTGCTTTTTCACCTGTACTAATGCTTTCCATATCATTTTCCAAATTTCGAGTAAGTTCGACTTCAATGATATCAGGGCTGTTCTTTTCTAATGTATCAATAACAGCAAAACCAAGGTCCGTAGCATAGATACTTTCGTCTTCAATATATCCTCGAGAGTATAGAATATCTATAATCGAGGCTCTGGTAGCTTTTGTACCTAATTCCTCATCCTCCATTTTCTTAAGTAATGAGTTTGGATTATATCTTGCAGGTGGTTGAGTATAGCTTTGCCGATGGCTGATTTTCCCTATTGTTACTGATTCGCCTTTTTTCAAGTCAGGTAACTCTATTTCATCTACTTTACCAAATGGGGCATATAATTCCAACCAACCTTTCTTTAGAACTTTCATTCCTCGAAGGAAGAATAAATAACCATTAATTTCAATGTCAAGCCGTAAACTTTTCTTGATAGCTGATGTACCAAAAATAGCTAGATAGCGACATACAATAAGTTGGTAGATATTTTGTTCATCACTACTCATACCTGATGGCGGTCTCGTACCTGTGGGATGAATAGGTGGATGAGCGGGATCTTTCTTTTTACCAGCAGTAGGTTTTAAGGTGGTTTTAGCCAACAATTTTGTTGCTCTTTCATTATAAATTGTGATTTTTGCTAAATCTTTCAAAATAGCTTTATGATTCACTTTATCAGAGAATTGTTGACTACCTGTTCGAGGATAGGATATCAAAGCATTGAGATATAATCTTTCAGCTGCACGTAAAGTACGACTAGGTGAATAACCAAAATAACGGTAAGCTTCAGATTGCAAGGAACTGAGATTAAAGGGAATAGGCGGATTTTGTACTATCTCTTTACTACTGATATCTTTTACAATCCCTTTTTTACCATCGGTTTCAGAGACAATTTTTTCAGCTTCTATAAGAGAAGGTAAGAATTTCTTTTCGTATTCTATAGGAATTTCTTCCCCCTCTAGAATTATTGATGCATTAATTGCCCAGCGAGGGATTGGCACAAAAGTTTGGATCTCTCGCTCTCGATCAGCTACGAATTTTAATGTTGGCCCTTGAACCCTACCAGTAGAGATTAACTTATAACGACCAGTTGAATGTTTTACAGCTAAAGTTAATGCTCGAGTTAAATTGATACCAAACAACCAATCAATTTCATGTCTGGTAAAACCAGCATTAGCGAGATTGATATCCACTGTTGGATTCATGTGCTCATAAGCTTCAACAATATCTTCCTTAATTAAAGTCGAGAATTTCATTCGCTTAACTTGAGTTAAATCTCGTTCACAAGCGAATTTGGCTATAGTTGCTCCAATAACTTCACCTTCTAAATCAAAATCGGTAGCTACTATAACCTCATCTACTTCTTGACCATATTTCTTGAAAGCAGTAACAAAAGGACGAGTAGTATTTTTAGTATCAGCAATATAGGTTGGAACCCATTTATAGCTTAAAGCAGGATAATGCCAGCCACCAGCTGAATCCTCAACAGTAGAATAGAGATGGCCTAATGCGGGGATAACAAAAATAGTATCATTATTTCTTCTACATTCATAAACTGGAACCTTGGCAAAATTTCTAGGAGTAGCAACTTTTTTTGGTTTACCTTGAGCATCAAGAGCTGCAGCTAAGCGTTTTGCTGCGGTTGGTTTTTCAGAAATGCAAAGATAATTTACCAAGGATTCAACATCTCAACTATTTCTATTAATAACAACAATAGTAATTATAGCTGCTCATTATTAAAAGTAGCTTGGTGGTTATAGAATAATTTTTGCTGGTATTGTAATTATTGAAGAAAAGTTAATTATAATCAAACATGTTCTTCCATATAATGCTTAAGGAGTAATGATTGTTGTCAGAAGAAACAGTGAATATTGATGTTGATTTGCTCGAGAGATTTATGCATGATGTCTTTGTTGGGATAGGAGTACCAAGTGATGATGCAAAAATCTGTGCAGAAGTATTGATTACTTCTGACCTGCGAGGGATAACCTCCCATGGAGTTCAAAGGTTGAAAATGTATTATGATCGAGTGAAAGCGGATATTATTGAACCAATAACTAAAATAACGGTTGTAAAAGAAAGCTCGACAACAGCAACTTTGGATGCAGGTCACGGGATGGGTCATGTAGCAGCTTATCGAGCGATGGAATTAGCAATTGAAAAAGCCAAAGAATTTGGCACAGGAGCAGTAGCAGTAGGTAATTCAACTCATTATGGTATTGCTGGTTACTATGCTATGATGGCTACCAAAGAAAATATGATTGGTATATCAATGACCAATGCTCGACCATCAATTGCTCCAACATTTGGTGTGGAACCAATGATGGGTACAAATCCTCTAACCTTTGGTATACCAACAGATGAAAAGTTCGATTTCATTTTGGATTGCGCCACTTCTATAACCCAGAGAGGGAAAATCGAGGTGTTATCTAGAACCAATACCCCAATACCAGAAGGTTGGGTGATTAATAATTCAGGGGAATTAGCGACAGATCCCAATCAAATTTTGAAGGATTTGAAAGATGGAGCAGCAGCGTTATTGCCACTAGGTGGTGCTGGTGAAACTCTTGGTGGACATAAAGGGTATGGGTATGCAGCTGTTGTGGAAATTCTTTCAGCAGCACTTAGTGGTGGACCTTTCATGAAAGACCTTACCCTTGATAAGGGTTACAAACTTGGACATTTCTTTGTAGCAATCGATGTTTCAAAATTCATTGATGCTGACCTCTTCAAGAAAATAGCTGGTAATATCTGTCGGTCATTAAGAGCATCAAAGTTAGCTCCAGGTCAAGAGAGGATTTATACCGCTGGTGAAAAGGAATACGAAATCGAAAAGAAAATCAGAAAAACTGGCATATCATTAAATAAGAGTTTACAGAACGATCTAAAAACAATGAAAGAAGAACTAGGATTAAAACAATATAAATTTCCGTTTTAATCCCTTTTTTTCTCTTAAGAGCGGATAAAATACGAGGTACAATGTTTGACTGAATGTTATATTTGTGGTCGGCAAGAATATACTACTTGCCATGTCTGTCGTAGAAGTATTTGCCGGTTGCATTCAGAAGAGGAAGGCAGTAATCCTCTTGATTTGTATGCTATTTGCACCAGCTGTTTGAAGAAGAAAAAATTGAAACGGATACGAACGATAAGTGTAGTGTTAATAGTAGCTATGGCTGTAATAGTGGCCGTAAGTTTAATTTTAAATGCTTATCTGCCATGAAATTAAGTTATCACTTAACTGATTTCAACACCTTTTACTATTTTACCTGAAAGATAGTCGATATCAATACAACCAATTTTGACATTATTAATAGCTTTCTCGGTTAGTTGTTCCTTCATCAATTTTTCAGGATCTGCATCGAGTTTGTAGATCATACTGATAAGAGCTGCTTTTTTCTCGTCAAAATCTTCAAGAAAAGTAACTTTACCTTTAAACTGAGCAGTAGCATATTTGTAATCGCATTCACCTTGAACATATCCCTTATCTAGTAATGCTTGCCCCCAAACAACATTGTTCTTAGCTAGGATGTCGATTTTCTTCCCTTCATTGGCACAATGGAAAAAGATCTTATTGTTATCGGGATCATACCCATGATTAATCGTAACCAAGTAAGGTTCATTATTATCACAAAGAGCAATGGTGACATGTTTCACTAACATGATAATCTTTTGAATCTCACCAATGTCCTCAATAGCTTTTTCTTTACGACGAATGCCTTTCATAAACAATCAACCACTTTAGGATTCTATTATTCTCTTTTTAGCATTTTCTGACATATGTTTTATTCTATCAAAATCATGTTTGGTTTCTAAGTAATTAAAATGAAAGTACATTTTCTTTCTTAGAGTAAATACAACTAGGGTCATAGCATCTAATGTTGTTGATACTGCTGCATTGAAAGAAATTACTGAGAATTTATTTGACTCAAACGTAATCCCCAGCTTATCTAAAGACCTTAAGTTTGTTATCGCAAAAGGATCTTGCCTACTCACTATGTCAACAAAGAGTTGTCCAAACTCTTGCATTGTGGAAAGCTGTATGGATTTATTGATAAATCTATTATAACTGTAAAGTTTTTTGTTTCTTAAATTCCGAATCAATTTTTTTTGGTAACGTCGCGCATTTACCCAGAATCCCAATCTTTCTCTATACCTAGCTGTAATAACAGTTCCACCTGCATACAACCCAAACGATTCGCCTATTGGGTAATTTAATCTATTTCTAAGATCAACAGGATTATTAATAGTAGACATATCAGGAAGAAAAGCGGTACAAATTGCACTATGAACAGAAATTCTTCTATCCTTACATTTCTTGAGAAATTCGCTTGTTTGAATTTCAGAAAGAGTCCACGAGTGTACTTGGATGTTATCGTGTTTAGAATCTGTTTGCTTTGCTTTTCTTCTACCAAAAATTAAGAAGTGATAAATTCTAAGAAAGAAAAGCATGAACTTAGTCCGAAAAGCTCGTTTTGGTATGCTTCTTCTCACTTTAGGTGTAAAGATATCATCATCTCTAAGAGGGGTATCAAGAACAATAATTTTCTCAGTTGGATTATTGAGATATTTAATAAGATCTCGAATGAGAAAAGCCATTGACATACCATCAGTAATAGTATGTTGACAGCATAAAACTAAGTCAGTATTCTGATCAGCGGTGAGCAATGAAACTCGAAATAATGGTAAAACCTTACTGTCAAGATTAAATGGAGATGTTAGTTGATTGTGATACTCCTTGAGAGTATCAGCGTCATCTTGACGTTTAATCACAGAAATTGGTATTGGTTCTACACTTTCTGATGTAAAATTTGGTATTCTTTTTTCATTTTGTACAATTCTAACTTTCAATAAAGGATGTCTTTGCTGTGCTTTCATAAGTGCTTTTTCTAAAAGATTAATCGTTAATTTGCCTTTGATTCGAAGCATCACAACTATGTTATATGGTTGTCCTACTGAATAATTCAAATACTCTAAGTCGTTTAATTCGCGTATCATTAGTACTATAGCGTTTATCTTTTAATATAATTTTTCTCAATAAAAAAAAGAAGATTATAGCTATAAACTATAGTTTATAGCTCAATCCTTTCTCAAAAGCCTTCAAATTAACATCGAAGTATTTGGGTGGGAGAATAGCTTTCATACCATCGATGATTTGGTCATTTGAAAGCGGTAAAATATCAGTATTAGCTGCCAAGGCACCAATAAGGATCATATTCATGGTTTGGCTCATGCCAAGCTTACGAGCATCTTCATGAGCAGGGACGAGAAGAACAGTGTCAGTAACGCGTTTGAGTTCGGCTTCGATTTCTTCAAGAGAGGGATATTTGACCGTACCTTTAGAAACACGAACAGTAAGAGGTTGATACTTAATAGTGTTAACGACAGCAATACCACCTTTACGGAGTTTGGGCATGGAACGAACAGCTTCTAAGGCTTCAAGAGCGATGATGACATCAGCATCGCCAATACCACAGTGTGGGGACTCTTCAGGGTCATAACCGATAGCAAGATCAGAAATGACCACACCACCACGTTGAGCTAAGCCATGGGTTTCCATGGTCATAACAGACAAACCAGCAAGTTTGGCAGCAATGGCAAGTACACGAGTGGTGGAACCAATGCCTTGACCACCCATACCGGTAACATGAACTTTGAGTTTCTTGTTAGTCATGATGATCAGCTCCTAAATACGAGTAAACTCCTCCAGTTGTTTAATGGGCTTGACCTTAAGAGGACAAGTTTGGACACAACAGCCACAACCGATACAGAGGTCGGTGTTGATTTGAGGTTTCTCGCCTTTCTTTTCAATAGAAGGACAAGCAAATTCTGCTAAGCAGCTTTGAATATTGCGACAGACATCATGGTCAATTTGGTACGGATTGGCAAGAGTGCCAGCCTTACGTTCAGCTCGGGAGCGCATGAGAGCACAGGGCTCTTCTTGGATAACAACAGCAAACTCATCTTGAGCGAAAGCTTCCTCAAGAGCTTCAACAAGAGCAGCAACGTTGTAAGCGGGAACGCGTTTGACAAATTTCACACCCCAAGCTTTCAAAGTGTCATCCATACTGATAGTATGAGTGTGAGCATACTTAGGAGGAAGGATAGCTCCACGGGATTTCACACCAGTATTAGGATTGACCTGGTGACCGGTCATCGCGGTGATGCCATTATCCATTATCATCAACACTTGCTTGTGTTTGTTGAATACAGCATTTACTATTCCTGGCATTGCTGCGTGATAGAATGTCGAATCTCCTACAAAGGACATTATTGGTGTATCTGGTAGTGCCATTGACATTCCTGATGCTGCTGGTACCCCTGATCCCATACTATATAATAAGTTTCCTTGATTGTGTGGTGGTAGATACCCTAAAGAGTAGCATCCTATATCTGCCATTGACTGTCCTTTCAATTTGTCCATCACTATTTTTGCTGCGTGGAATGCTGTTCTATGACCGCATCCTGGGCATAATACTGGTGATCTACTTGGGACATTTATTTGGGGTTTAACACTCACCGTCGGATCTGGCACATTGAATAATTCCGCGAACATTCCCACTAATCTTTCAGTGGTATATTCTGAGATCATTAGATCTTCCCATTGTTTTTCTTTCGTCTTGCCAATTATTGTGACGTCTTGTATTTCCTGATCGAATAGTTCAGCTTTCACTTCTTGTTCTATTACTGGATCTAATTCCTCTAATATCTTCACTTTCTTGTTCTTCTTTATGAATTCCACTATTTTCTTCATTGGTAGTGGATGGATTATTCCTAGCTTCAACACATTAGCACTAACGCCCAATTTTCGTAATGCTGCTTTAGTGGCTGCGAAAGCATGGCCTGAAGTGATAATTCCCATCTGTGCTTTTCCTTCACCTATTTTCTCTTCTTTCAAGAGTGCGCCACTATTTGCTAATTCCTCCCAGAGTTTCAACTTCTCGAGTGATTTCTCGCGTAGAGGTTTTAGTGTGGCTGGTAAAGGCACATAACCGCCATCCAATTTTGGATCAAAACCTGGTTTTCCTTCGAATACTTTCTTAGGTCCATAGTCTACTAATCCTGTTTGATGGCAGATTCTTGTAGTGGAACGTACCACAACTGGCATTTTCCATTTTTGTGCGTATTCCATCGCAAACACAAAATAATCCTTTGCTTCTTGGGTATTCGCTGGTTCTATCATTGGTATATGCCCTAATCTAGCATAGTGTCGATTATCCTGTTCATTTTGTGAAGAATGAGGTCCTGGATCATCTCCTAAAATCACTACTAATCCACCTGGCATGGTAAAAAGGCTTAATTGCACAAATGAATCAGCAGCGACATTTAATCCCACGCTTTTCATGAAGCAAGTTGCTGGTACACCACCTATTGCTGCAGAAGCAGCAACTTCAGTTGCAACTTTTTCATTAGTAGAAAATTCGAAATAGATTCCGCTTTCTTCAGTTATCTCTGCTAAACGAACTCCTATTTCACTGGTCGGAGAACCAGGGTAAGCAGCAGCTACTTTCACTCCTGCTTCGATCATTCCTCTAACAAAAGCATCATTTCCAAGCAAAATCTCTTTGTTTGGAGGGTCTAATAATAACGGATGTTGTTTTGAGGTCATTTAATCATTTCCTTTCAAAAATTAATCCTAAAATTCTTTCTTTAGAACAGTAGTTCTATAGAACGTTTAATTATTTCTCTTTAAAAAATAATAGTGTGAAAATAAGCTTTTATTAGAATTGTTTGCATTCAAAAATTCCTGTTTCAAGTTCCACCATTGTTATTTTATCCCCTTCTTCATGCCCTTCTAAAAAGAACTCATTATTAATATCAACTGTCTCAAATGTATCCTTATTCATAACACTTGTAGTTTTTTCTTGAATTGCCATAATAATATATTCTTGGAATTGATCCTGTTTCTTTACAATCATTAAAGCCTCAGGGTTGCTCTCCTTTAATGATAATGTTTTGCTTTCATGACTTATTAAATCAAATAACACTACTCTGCCGAAGTTTATTCCCTCAATTTGATAATACCTTTTTTGATAGTTCACCACATCACCAATTTCAAAATTTGGTAATCGTACACAAATCGTTGTTTGATAAATTGGTTTTCCATCTTTTTCTGATTTCAATTTTCTACTTGTTTCAATAGCTGCTGCTAATTGTTCCGCTAGGAAATTCGCTAAATGCTTGGCAAAATTTTCGCTCCCAACGTACAAATCTATTCCTCCTCTTAATTGGTCCACTGTTTTTGAAATATATGCCATTCTATCTGTTTCTATTGCTTCCTTTTGTTTTTGTTTGATGAAATCTGATATTGCGAATTGTTCTTCTTCATTTATTGGTCGTCGATCACATCTTATCTGTACTATCGTCTCAAAATATCCTCGAATAAATTTAGCACATCTTTCACAAACACCAAGGTTTACTACCATTAGTAAATCAATTTCTTGCTGGTAGGGAGGGATTTCTTCTTTCGTGGTACCTTCAAATATTAACTTCAAATCTTGCTTGGAAGCAACATCAAAAGGTGGATCTTCTATCTCCGAAACAACCACTAATTCTGTTCCAGGTAATTTCTTTGTTTTTGAGATGAATTCACCTATAAATTCCATGATCGTTGGATGAGGATTATTACCAACTTCCACCCATTTACCATTATACATTAAATCCCCGCACTGCTTGCAAGTTGTTAAATTAAATTGTTTCTCCGGAAAGGAAATAATTAGTGGGAATTCATCCTTATAACAACTAAGGCAAAACCCTTCATAGATAGGTTCTTCAGCATCTGTTTTTCCACATTTACAACAAAATAGACTCATAGCTACATCCCACTGTTATTTGATTTGGAGAAAAGAATTGCTATTTGGTGAGCACTCACCTAATAAGCATTACATGACCTACTTGACCGTGATTAGGGCAATTAATCCACATGACAGAGTGTTCGTTAACCATACGATGTTCGATGGCAGCATTAACTATGGCTGTTCCTATAAGATTAAAGTTCGTTGCTTTCTGCATCTCAATTAAACATCGCTCTAATGGGACAAGCTCTCCACTAAAGAAACGCTCATTTACGCAGAGCTCTAGCTCACCTTCACATAGGGTTTCTCCTAGTAATTCTTGGTCACAGACTGAGACCATGTATTCTTTCTCGGTCATTCGCACTCGAAGGTAGAACAACTTTTCTTTAGCCATCGAAATCACTCTACATTACTTAAACTGCTTTGACACTTGTTCTTGCGCCACATGCTTCACAAACGAGGAATGTGATGCGATCTTCTTTTTTGAGTTGAGTATCCGGTTTTTCACATTCTGGGCAGATAACGTACTCTTTGATATATCGATTTAAGAGGTCAGTCATTGTACTTCGATTGTGTTTTCCTGAGAAGACTGCTCTTTGTCCTTCAATGGTAGCTGAAGTAGCAAGTTCTTTCGTGAGGAATTTTAACAAGTGATTTTCGTCTCTTTGTAGAGCACTGACAACCTGATGCCAATTTTGAAAGAAGGTTCTATTTCCTTCTATAGAGATATCAGGTTTTGGTGGCTCGAACCGGGATTTTTCGAATATTTTTTCCGGTAGTTGCGATCGAGCACGCTTTAACAAATCTTCATAATTTGACATGAATCAATTTCTTTAGTGCTTAAATCTTAAATCTTTTCACTTTTCCACTTTATCCTTAACTGAAAATAACTAAAAAGTCACTCAATAGTTATCCCTTTCCGAAAAAACCAAAAATATTGATACCTTAAACAATCCGTGAATAATATGAAAGGTATCATTGGAGTTATCGGTGGTTCAGGCTTTTACGCTTTAAGTGATGAATCAGAGAAGAAATCGATCAAAACACCTTTTGGTAAAATTGACGTAGCTATTAGCACTATTGGTGAAATGAAAATAGCTTTTATAACTAGGCATGGAGAAAAACACAATATACCTCCTCATCTTGTTGATTACAAATCCAATATTTTAGCTCTATATTCTGTAGGAGCAGATAGGATTATCTCATCAAGTGCAGTAGGATCAATGATTAAGGATTATTCCCCTGGCACTTTTATTATCCCCTCACAGTTCATTGATTTAACAAGCCATCGTCCCAAAACGTTCTTTGATGGCGAATTTGCAATTAAACTACATTCGGGAGTGATTAAAGAAGGGGTTGTTCATACTGACATGACTATACCATATTGCCCTGAATTACAGGAAAAAATAGTTCAGGTTGGTAAAAAACTCTCTATTAATATTATACCTAATGCAACTTATATTTGCACAGAAGGACCACGATTTGAAACTCCCGCTGAGATAAATGCTTATCGCTCAATGGGAGGTACAATTGTAGGGATGACTTCTGCATCTGAATGTATTTTAGCACGAGAACTTGGTATGTGTTATTCGACCATTTGTTTAGTTACTAATTATGCTGCAGGGATGCAACAAAAAATTACCACTCAAGAAGTCTTTGAAATGTTCAAATCAAAAATAATTGATTTGCGAAAAATCATACTTGAGGTCTGTGATAAAATAGATGCGAAGCAATCAAAATGTAAATGCTCTACAGTTTGAGTTTATTATTATTTAAAAAAGTGATTTAATTATTACTAATTAAGTGATATTGGTTATTTTTTTACCCATGTAGCAATGTAATTGTAATTTTTAGGCAAAGATTCAAGTTGTGGGTCTGATTTTACTAATTTTCCTTTAATATTCATTTCATTAACAGTAAGATCAAAATGACTCAAAGCAATTCCAATATCAACAAAAGCAAGAGATGAAAAAGTGTCAACCATATAATGATCTTTGGTTTTGAGGTAAAAATGGAATTGCTCTCCTTGTTTAAGTACTCGCCATGGTTGTTGATTCTTGGCTGAGGGTGCTAACCTAAGCATTTCTAAAGGCATGACAACTTCTCCTGCTTGCTCTTCAAGTAAAGGTGTTTGAAAATCCTCATAAAAGAAAAGATTCTCCCATGGTTTTCTTTCTCGAGATTTAATACCCCATGAGATAATTGAATCAACCACCCTTTTGCGTTCAGCGATATAACCAACCGGACTAACAGCAGGGATTGTTTCATTTTCTTTTAATTTAACAGCTGAAGCAAAGGTGTTAAAATTAAACGCTCTACCTAACCACACCGTTCCAAGATTCATTTCAGTCATTTTTAAAATGATAATCTCAAAAAGATAACCAAGATCAACCAAGTTGCCAACTTCTTTATCAACAATACTAACAATAAAGTAACGAGCTCCTTTGACCATACCATAAGTACCGATTTTTTGTTTTTCAGGAAAATCTTTAGCACCAGTATCAACTAATTGAAATTTCACTTTTCCACCAAATGGTCCAATCGCACCTTTTAATGTTCCATGTATAGCTCGAAGTATTTTCTTATCTAATGGTTTTTGTTCAAAAGTCCTGCAAGAATATCTTTTACGAATAATCTGTTCAATTGGTTGTGCAAATTTCATTTTATCACGACAACTAATGTAGTGAATCATCAATATTAAAAAGAATACCATTTAAAGTAAAAAATGAATTAATTTTCGTCATTATTAATCTTATAACCTGCTTTTACCCATGCTTCTTTCATATAAGGATTCTTTTCTAAATAGCTGTCTATTAGTTCTTTTGGAACACTGTTAAAAGGGCAGGAAAAATTGATACAATGTGTACAAATCTTGGTAAACAAGAAGGTAAAACCAAATATTAATCCTCCAACTGTGAGACCAAGTATGACCAATAAAGAAATGAAAGTAGCTGATGAAAGGATAAGTATTTTTGATAAAATAACAATATTATAAATTTGCAATCCTAAAGGAACAGCTCCAAAGAAGAAGATGCCAATAACGAGTAATGTTTTCTCAAATCGATTTAATGGCTCAGGATGATAACGGCAATATTTGATAAATCCATGATTGGCTAAACAATGAAGTATTAGACTTTTTTCCGAATAATAAGGACAGTGGCTGCAAAGAATTCTTGTTTCAATAATGAAAAAGATGGTATAATATCCCAATAAAACACCTAATTGCCACCATCTGAGTGTGAAAACATCGCCTAAAATAATTCCCAAAAAAGCAAATATCAAGGCGGGTCCCATCGCATAAAAAAATCGAAGCAGGTGTTTTGCTTCCCATCTACAATCAAGGTATAAGTTATTCTGACATCCTTCACAATTTTTCTCATCTTGCCAAGTACAACAAACAGTAATAGTTTCTGTAGTAGAATCTTTCATAGGAAAGCAATAACTCCTCTAAAAGTAATTCTAAATCTATTTTAGCGTTTTTTAATAAGAAAGTTTCTGAGCAATAAGAAGATTCTGTAAAATAATAAAAAACTGTCAGGAATTTTTTCGTTCACTTTTTTTGCCTTAAAAGTGCTTCTTTATTAGGTCTGTCATCTTTTAACAGAAATGGGGCCCAAGTTTGCTCTACAGTATCAATATTTGCTTCCCAATATAGCAATCGATCATATAACCAATTACATTCTTTGCTTATCACTTCATCAGCATTTTGTAATCCACTAGCATAGATAAATGCAGTTATTGTATATATTACAAATCCCATAGCATGTGTTTCAACATGAATAGTCCCGATAACATGTCCCATTGCACGAGCAGAAGCACAAGCTGCTGGATTTTCATTGGCAATAGTTGAAGCCGCGTTGTGACTAGCATGAGCAGCTTTTTTAGCTATAGGCATTTTTATCTTTCCTTGAGCCCAAACCTTTGCTGCTTCAATTGCCTCACGTGGACGTTTATCTTGTGGATATTTTTCTTCAAAAATTGATAAAACTCGCTGAGCACAATCAATAGTCCATAAGACCAATGTCCTATGCTTTTGTTTTTCAATTAATTCTCTTAATGGTTGTAACTGAGGGCTTTCTCTAGTCACTAGAAGTTTTTTCATAATAAGTCACATTGGATTTCTTTTTTTATTAATTCCTAGCTTTAATTTCCTAAAAAATAAAAGAAATTGTTATATTATCAGAGGATAAGTTATTAATATAGGTATTAAATTTGGGCCTTTCATTAAATGAACATTTTGAGACTATAACTAGATTATATCAAACAGCTAATTTTAATCAGGCACTAAATGAAATACTGAATTTAAAAAATAAATACAAGAAAAATCAGAAAGAATACTATCAACTATTAGTATTTCAATATGATATTAGTCGAATTCTTGGGGATTATTCAGTTAAAATAGTCGATTTAGACAAGCTTATAAAAAAAGCCCAAAAAAGAAATTATAATGATATTGCGCATGAATTCCTTCTATTAAAGATAAAATATTATAACGATCAAGGTAAAAATGATGAGATGATACAGACAATAAATTATGGTGAATCATTACTTAAATCGTTAAAAAATGAAAATCAGCAAATGAAATTTAAGGCTCATTATCATTATTTAAAGGGGATTTATTTTAACCTAAAAGGACAATTAGAAACTGCTAAAAGTAATTTAGAAGAAGCATTAACAATATATAGAAAACAAGATCTTGCTTATTCAGAAATAACATTATTAATCACATTTTGTTCTATATTGCGCTCATTAGATGAGAAGGAGAAGATGTTAGAATATCTAAAAGATGCAATGAAAAGGAGCGTGGATAATAATTTTAAACTCTTACAAGCAAGAGCTTTGGCAACTTATGGAATCTATTATTCTATCGATGGTAATCTTTCAGATGCGATTGCTAGTTTGCAAAAAAGCTTAGAATTAAATAAAGCAATCAATTCACCTCTGGAACTTGCTCGAATAAATCTAGATCTAGGAGTAACAAATCATTTTTCAGGCAATCTTAATTCAGCACTAAGCTATTATAAAGAAGCATTAACAAATTACACTTTGGTTGGTACTGAGATTTCTATTGCAGCAACAAATTACAATATTGGCTTAATTTACAATCTACAAGGAGAGCTAAAAAAAGCATTAGAAAGCTTCGAGGAAGCTTTACCTATATTCCAAAAAGTGGGCAGCTTATCATTAATAACAGCATCATTTAATTCAATGGGGAAAATATTTTATGATTTGGACTATCGAGACGAAGCAGAAAGTCACCTTCAATTAGTTTATCAATTAAAAAAAGAAATAACCAAAGTGGCATTTTCAAAAACATTATTTTATTTTGTTCCAGTTCTTATAACATTGAAAAAATATGACAAAGCAAAAGATTTAGTGAACGAATTAAAACTAATCAATGATGAAGAGAAAAGTGAGACAGTAAAACATCGATACTTGGTATTAAAAGCTAAAGTGGATGAATTAGATGATTCGGTTGATAAGAATGAAATAGAAAGCATTTACAAACAAGTGATAAATGAACCAATATCTGATCAAGAAACAACATTAGAGGCAATAATTAGCTATATCCATTTTCTAATTGAAGAATATAATTTAGATAATAATAAAAAGGAAATACTCGAGAGAATAAAATATTATAATGAACGACTTTCGAAATTAGCTATTAAGCAACAATCAAAATTACTATTTGTAGAGCACTTTTGGATAAAATCAATAATAGCAAAAATAGAGGGAGATGAAAGCACAGCTAATGAGTTATTAAACCAAGCGAAAAAAATGGCTAAAGAAATGGATTTCATGCGATTATTGAATAGGATGAAAAGCTAAACTTTAATAACTAACTATTTTTCTTTACTTAAACGTAATTCTTGGTACATTAAGAAAATTTAAAAAATGAACAGATAAGCATTTGAAATACAAAGATGCCATCGTGGCTCAGCCTGGCAGAGCGTCTGACTTGTAGCTGTGGAAAATTTTCTTTCCTCAGAAAGAAATCAGATGGTCGGGGGTTCAAAGTACTCGAGCTGCGGTTCGTGTATGAACACATCCCCCCGATGGCTCCATTTGTTTTTCAATTAATTATTTGATATTAATTATAGAAAGAACTTTTATTAAAACAACGTACTATTTATTCTTGGAGAGATTTATGTTTAAATGTAGAATTCGAGGTAAAACCTTTTTTATTTTTCCAATAGTTATTTTGTTGTTGAATGTTATCAATGTTAATTCTCGTTTTGGTGCCAACTCATTCGTTTATCTATCCGCTGCTGAAGAGGATCCTTTAGTCTTTTCCAGCTATATGGGCGGAGATGGCACTGATTATGTTAAAGCTGTATCTATAGATGTTGATGGAAACATTTACATTGCTGGTGGAACTGAATCATCTAATTTCATAACAAAAAATGCTCTTGATGACTCCTATAATGGTGCTAATGATATTTTCTTAATGAAACTTGCTCCTAATGGCACTTTACTTTATTCTACCTTTTTTGGGGGCACATATAACGAATATCTTAACTCTATGACTATTGATTCCGAAGGGAATGTTTATCTCGTTGGCCAAACAGGTTCAACTGATTATCCTTTAGTAAATGCTTATGATGATTATTATGGTAATCTCAATTACATGGAAGGATTCCTTACAAAAATTGCTGCTAATGGTTCAACTATCTTTTATTCTACCTTTTTTGGCGGTAGCAATGGAGCCAAAATTATGGCTGTAGCAGTTGATGAAGACCAAGCTGTGTATATTGCCGGTGATACATACTCATCTGATATTCCCATCACTGCAGGTGCTTTTCAAACCTCGCACACAAATACTGCTGTGTTCGAAAGCTTCATTACAAAATTCACACCAAATGGTTCAACAATTGTTTTTTCAACTTTTGTTGGCGGAAGTAGTTGGGAATTTCTCAACAGCATGACCATTGATAGTGATCACTATATTTATGCTTGCGGTGAAACCGAATCTAGTAACTATCCCACTGTGCATGCATATGATAATTCGTATGGTGGAGAAACTGATTGTTTTCTATTTAAATTAGCACCTGATGGGACTTCAATGAATTATTCTACCTTCTTTGGTGGCGGTTGGACTGATAGAGGTTTTAATGTAATTGTTGATGATTTTGGCCAAGCGATTATGAATGGTTATTATAAATCAGGTGGCTTCCCATCTGTTAATCCTTATAGCGCTATAGATCCAAGTCAAACACCAGATTTTATGACAAAATTTAACGCTAATGGTACTGAGCTGGTATTTTCCACTTATCTTCCTTACTGTGATGCTAGTTCAATAACCTTAGATCCCCAAAATAATATTTGGTTAACAGGTAATACACACTATGAAGAATTTCCTCTTGTTAACGCTTTTGATTATACTCTTAATGGCGAAGTTGATGGCTTCATATCAGAAATTAGTGCTAATGGTACAACACTACTATATTCATCTTTTTTTGGTGGAAATAGTTATGATAGTTTCAGAGATATTAAAGTGGTTGATGATATTTATTATATTGCAGGTTCAACTTTATCTACTGATTTTCCACTCAAAAATGCCTTTGATGAGGAAATGAATGGTTTTTATGATGCTTTTGTTGCACAAGTAAATTATACTATTGCTACTGAACCACCTTTTACTCCAACACCGACTCCTACCCCTACACCAACAAATTCAACTCCAGTGCTAGGTCCTTCTAAAATATTAATGACTTATTTCCTAAGTTGTGTTTCTTTTGTTACCATAATAACCATCGTTAGCAAAAAAAGAAATGTTAAGAAATAATCCAACCATCTTCTTTTTTTACCCTTTATCTACTTATAGCTGATTTTTTTCAAAAACTCTTTTAAAGTCACAGCTCGTTCTAAACTTGTATTTAATATTCTTTCATGAAAATGAAAGAGTCATTACCAACTATTGCTAACTATTGGAAGTTATAACAATGGAAGTTATACAAGACCCTATAATTGATAATCCAGCTGATGAAGCTGAAACTAATTTTTATGATCTTACTCATTATGTTTCTGATTTACTTGAATTAGAAAAACAAATACCACGCAAAATAATTGCTGGTGAAATAGATAAACTAACACATATTTTCAGTTGCACTACTGATCAACAGATTAATTGTGTGTTAACTCTTGATGGCCATCTGGATATTCCCAGATTGAAAAAAGCAATAACCTTAACCTTTTATGCTGAACCTGTTCTTGGCTCACGCTTCATCGTATTACCAGATGAAGTGTATTGGCAGAGACGAGATGATGTATTGGATAACAATTTTTGCCCCATTGAGCAACCCAAGAACTTAGATAACGCTATCAACAATTTTGTCACTTCAACTATAGACTCGAGAGTGGATTTTCCTTTGAGAATCAAAATATTTCGAATGCAAGAATACGACACTCTTTGTCTTAAGGTTGGTCACGAAGTTTTGGATGGAGGTGGGATACAAGACTATTTGTCTCTCTTGACATCTTTCTATAGAACTCTTAATCAGAATCCCACCTTTCTTCCTCAACCTAATACTGAAAATGATCGTTCATTAAAGCAAGTATTTAAGCGTCTTAATATCTTCAGAAAAATAGCTACTGTTTTTCAACTCCGTATTCGAACACCAAATATGACTTTCCCATGGGAATCGCTCGAGGCAAAAACACGGAAATATAAAATTCATCGAATAGCAAAAGAGAGTTATTTGAAGCTAAAAGAATTTAGCAAGAAAATGAAAGTAACCATTACTGATCTAATCGTCACAGCCTACTTCAGAGCAATGGCTCGATTAACTGAATTAACAAAGAAAAAGCCTTTGATCAGCACTTATACAGTCAATCTCAGAGTCTATATGCCAAATTATAAAGCAAAATCGCTTTGCAACTTAACTACTGCTTCGCATCCACAAATAACTTACAAACCTGAGGAATCATTTCTTGAAACATTGAAGCAAGTCCATAAATCAACGCAGAAATTGAAGCGAAAAGGACCAGGGTTAGAAGCAGCCCTATTCTGCAGATTGCTCTTTAGTATGCCTTATGTAAAATCAAAAGAAATACTTGAGAAGACTATTAATGAAGAGATTCATATGAATGCTACTTTCCCAATTATTTCAAATATTGGATTAGTTGAATCTAAAGACATTAATTTTGGGGCTAATATTACAGCAACTGATGGTTATATTATTACACCTTTTATGAAAGCTCCAGGTTTCTTAATGGGTACAATTACTTTTAATGATTCATTGATTTTCAGTATGGGTTATTTTGAAGAATCTTATGCTACAGTAACAATTAGTCATTTTCTAGAAATGCTTGAAGAGGAGCTATTAAGTAGTATAGTAAACTAAATGAGCATTATTTCATTAATAAAAAAGAAAAACAATCCGGAATATTAATTCTGGATTGCTTATTTTCTGGACTATTTAAATGCTGGAGAGCGTTCCACTTTAGGTGTTTTTCTTTCACTGATAGGTTCTTCTATCACCAATTCTTTTTCAGAAAAAATTGGTTCGCTTGACTCTTTTTCAGTTGTTTCATGGGCGTCATTCATTGCTTTTATTATTTGTTTATCCAATAATTTAATTGGTGTGAGGAACCAGAGGAGTACTACTACAACAATGCCTATTGCTGAAGCAACTATGAATAATATTTGAATGCTAGTATATTCAGCAATAACACCTGACAAAAATTGCCCTAGAGGTCTAATAGCAGGGGCGATAGCCATTACTGCAGCAATTGCTCGTCCAAGTTTTTCTTTTGGCACCATTAATTGAATGCTAGTAATGAACACCACATCAACAACTGATATTGGTAATGCAAATAGGAATAATACAGAACCAATTGTCCAGAATCGACCATCAAAATTTGTTGGTATAAAAGCAAGTACTGCTTGACAGATAAACATAAATGCTGTACTACCTAGCATGAGGAGCACTGGTCTTTTCACTCCTTTCATGAAAGACATTACTAATCCTCCTACAACAACTGCTGCTTGAAGCATACCTATAACAAGCGCATAATTACCTTCGGTACCCATATGAGTTTTATTGACAAATAATGGTAATAATGCTAATAATGGTGTAGTGAAGAAATTAATGAGCATAGCACCAAATAGGAGTGCTAGCATTCCTTTTGTCTTTTTCATAGCAGAAATGCCTTCGGTTAGTTGTAAGATGAAACTTTGCTTTTCTTCTGTAGAAGTTCTGATAACTGATGGGATTTTAATGATCAATAATGGTATTAGTGCTAAACCAAAAGTAGCAACATCTATCCATAAAATCATGCCAATATTGATACCTGGTATGGATAATAACGCTGCACCAACAGCTGGACCAATGATGTTAATTACTCCACTAAAGAGGTAACTTAAACCATTTATTCTGCTTAATTTATTAGCTGGAACCATTGTTGGAGCTACAGCCATAGATACTGGTTGGTGAAATGCTTGACCAATACCTCTTATACCTAAAATAATGAAAACTGCTGCAACAGTTACATGATTTGTTAAAAACAAAATTGATAACGTAAGTGTGCCTACTGCTTGTAAAGCATCAAAAGCTATCAAAAGCGCCTTTCTGTTAAATTTATCAGCTAGAATACCACTGAAAGGTGCGACGATTACATATGGTCCTAAACTAACTAATGATGCTATCCCGAGCATCATTTCACTTTGTGTTGTGATGGTTATCCACCAAATAATAGCAAATGATACAATTGATGAACCTAATAATGATAATTGCTGCCCACTAAAAAAGAACAAATAATCCCTAAAGGTCTTTTTAGTTTCTAAATTTTCCAAATTCAATCCAGTATTTGTTTCCTGTTTGTTTGCTGAAATATTTGCTTCGGTCATTTTTTTTCCTCCAAATTTGAATTAATTCCAAAATGGAATTAATTTCTATATGAAATTATATACGTCGTACTATTTAAATGTTATTCTAAAATGGAATTAATTCCAAAATAGAATAATTTTTAAACTCTTCATCTAACTATAATATAGTGATAAAAAAATGAGCTATGATGTTTCAGAAAAAATCAAAGAAAATTTTGCGAATATTATCTATGATGAAGTTAAATATGGGATTGTAACTTCCCTTGATTGGTATGGTTCATTAAATCTCAAAAAATTAGCCGAACTAGTAGGTAGACCAGAAACTACAACGATAAGATATATCAAACAATTATTAGAAGAAGGATTAATTGATGTGGATGCAGAAAAAACAGCTATTAGTTGGGGAAAATATTATCGATTATCAAAAGCAGCACAAAAACTAACCGAAGAAAGAAATACTTTGAGAGAAAATCGGCAAGAAGAAGTTATGAAAGAATTATTGGAATACCGAAGTAGATCAGAAGAAGAAGCAATTGATTTGTTTCGAAAGCAGATTTTGGCAAAAGAGGATCTTGAGCAAGTCGCATTTGACTTAAAAAACATTCTTAATTTTACACATAATGCTGAAAACATCATTGCTAATGAATTTGCTACTAAACTAGATCAGTTAATAAAATTGAAGGAAGAAAAAAGTATAGATTATCTTGAAAAAAATTTGATTATTGAACCCGGAGATATAATGAATTATACAGAAAGGATTCAATTTACTAAATATAAAGATATGATAGAATTCTATGAGATATTTGCTAAATTTGTTATAGGTATTAAATCATTAAAAGATAAAATACAGAAAGAAATTGATTCTGAAAAAATTCCTGAAGATAAGATAAAAATAATGAATATCCATATTTTCATGGGTAGTAACGAATTTAATCATTATCTTAAAGAAGAGAAGAAAGAAAACCCCTAATATAAGGATTCTAATTTGTTTATTTTACCTAATTCTAAAAAATTATTTTTATTTTTCTTGCCAGATTTTAACATAATCACACTCAAAATAAGCTGGCCATATAGTTGTTTCATTGGGATCAAGTTCCCAACCTCCAATTGCGAGGTTAATAATAATGAATAAATCATTGCATTCTTTTAACCAGAAATTATCTCTAAAAATCCTGCCAATTCTTTTTCCATCAAAGAACCAAATTAAAGATTCATTTGATACTTCAACTCCGTATGTATGGAAATCAGTTGATAGATCAGGTAAAGCAGCATTTCTTGTGCCAAAAGAGCTATAAGCTGACCAGGTAAATCCATAATGAACTGTCGTATAAAGAACATTGGGATTGTGGGTTAAAACTTCAATGATATCAATTTCGGGCAAACCAACAGCAGCATCTTTTAGCATCCAAAAAGCAGGCCAAAATCCTCTTGATTGTGGCATTTTAAATCGTCCCTCAATATATCCACCAGTAAAATTTAATTTATCTTGAGTATGTATTGCTCCTGCTGTATAGTTATAATACAAATATTTTCCATAGGCATATTCAGGTTCAGGTGCATTTGGATGCCTTGAATTCTCACCTTTTAATTTCAAGATACCATTTTCTAATAATACATTAGCTTCATCCATATATGCTTGATGATTATGTGTATGTCCCTCATGTGGCCAATCATTTGGATAATTATAAGTCCAATATTGGCGATTAAGTGAACTTCCTGAAAATTCTTCATTAAAAGTTAATATCCAACCACCAGGATTTTTGTAAGGACCAGGAATAATTTCCTTAGGGATAAATACAATGAATACTGTTGCTGATAAAAATAGCGATGTAATGAAAGTAACAATGAAAATTTGTAATTTTACTATTCTCATTTTCTTCATCTTAATTTATTATTCATCTAATATTAGATTATCTAGTAAAAATATATGGGATTACGATTTTTTGTCAAAAAGAGGGGTAAAAAAGCGATAATTTAATTTGGGAAAAAAGTACATACATTATAATTAAAGGGAGAATTGATAAAATACTATCAAAGCACTCTACATAAAAAAGCCACTAATCGGGAGATTAAAAAAAATGGACTTGAAAGTAAAAACCCCGGGGATATTGCTAGAGGCGGCTGAGACTTTTATAAGAATTAATGAGTATGAAAAGGCAATTAGCTATTTGAAAGAAGAATTAAAAATCATTGATATATTTTGCAAGGATTTTCCTAAAAAATCTGAATTATGTTATCATCTAGAGATTGTTCTGGAAAATTTAACGGAATTAAAAGAAATTGAAAATGTCATTAATACTCACACAGTAGAGGAACCTTTGATTTGGTATAATATAGCTTGCGCTTATGCCTTATTAGAACGCAATCAGAAGGCAATTGATACTTTGCAAATTGCTACTGAAATTGACATTATTACTAAAACAATGGCAAAAGATGAGACAGCATTTAAACCGTTGCTTGAAAAAGATGAATTTAAATCTTTGATTATGATTCAGAAATAATTCGATCAGTTTTTGTCCACTAACCGCTCATGATTTGTACTTCTTTTGTAAAATCTATACCTTTTAAAAGGTGAATAATTGTATACTTTAATAGGCAATTATTGAAAGAGGAGTAGTTATGACTTTTACTTTTAATAAACAACTAACAGGAAAAACAGGAATAAAAATTAGTCTAGTAGCTTTCTTTTTTATTATAATGTTGATACCAGTAACTTCTATTAGTATTGGCGAAACTAATGCTAAAGCTACAATTAACATGGAAATCGACCAAACTTCCCTTTCACAAATCTTGGAACCAAATGATATAGTTTATGATTGGTTGATCATGATTTATTTGGATGGCGATAATAACTTAGAGGATGTAGCCATTGATGACTTTAACGAATTGGAAGAAGGATTTGATCCCGCTCAGGACATCAAAATTTTAGTATTAATTGATCGTGCAGTTGGTTATGATACCTCGAATGGAGATTGGACTGGCACAAGACTCTATCAAATTACCTATGATGACACTTCAACTATTACTTCAACATTGATTGAAGATAAGGGTGAATTGAACATGGGAAGCGGAGCTGTTTTAGAAGATTTCGTTGAATATTGTCTAACATCAACTGATGCTCAGAATTATTGGTTAAACCTTTGGGATCATGGTGGTGGTGTAGATGGTATCTGTTGGGATGATACGAGCTCTCCTGATGCTCTATACATGGATGAAATGCAACAAGCAATTGCAAACGCTGAAAATACTACAAGTAAAACAATTGACCTAATATCTCATGATGCTTGTCATATGGGTATGATTGAAGTTGCTTGTGAGCTTGAAGGACTATGTGATTATTTTGTTGCTTCTGAAGAATCTATTCCAGGTGCTGGTTTTGATTATCTTGCTATCCTTGATGATTTAAACCTCGATCCAACTATGGATGCTGCTACCCTAGCAGATGTAATAGTTGACTCTTATGAGAGTTTCTATTCTTCAACAAGTTATGTCACACTCTCAGTTCTAAATGTAAGCTTAATGGCTGATCTAAAATACTACATGAATAATTTGTCCGAATTGTTAGAGAATATAGTATTAGATGGTTATGGTAGTTATTTAGAGGATGCTTTCTTTGAAGCCTTAACTTTCTATGGCGATTATCAAATTGACTTAGTCCATTTAGTTGAGTTAATACAAGCAGAAACAACATTGGATGCTAATTATGGACTTTTATCAACCAGCACTCAAAATGTTTTGGACACACTATCTGATATGATTATTAGAAATTTCCAGGACAGTGTTTATGCTGGCAATGCAAATGGTGTAGCGATATTTATGCCTTATTACAACTCAATCTATGATCCATACATTGATGCATATATTGCAACTTCAAGTTATTATGCTAACATGGATTGGCAAAATGATACCTATTGGGATGAATTCTTAGACACATTCTATGATGCAGGATTTGGTGAACAAGTAATTGGTATGGAAGAATTAACCTTAGGAGTTGCTACAGGTAGTCAAGCAATAGCTTCTGGTGAAGATGCTTTCTATTATTTTGAAGCAACTGAATACGGAATATACCAAATTACTATGACCGTTTCATCATGTGATGTTGATGTCTATTTAACAGATATAACAGTTACTGATGTTTATGGTTGGAGTGAATTATACAATCCTGAAGATGGTAATACTGAAACAATACAGTTAGATTTAGCAGCAGGACAATATGCTGTTTATTTGTTCTCCTATGGAGTAGGCTATTATAATCTCGAAGTTAATCAAGTGACACCAACAACCATTGTAGTTGGAGGATCAGAAATTCACAGTAGCAATTGGGGTACCCAAGAGGGTGATGATTATTATCATTATTCTCAATTAGTTCTACATTATTATCAAGCTACATTTACTGAAACCGGTGAATATACCATCTACCTAACATATAATTCTGGTGTAGTTGATTTTGACCTTTACCTTTTAACAACTAATTTCTTAGAAGTTGATAATTCAATTAGCACAGGTTCACAAGATAGTATTACTATTGACATTGATTCTGAAACTACCTATATCATCTGTGTTTATGGCTATTCAGGATATGGTAGCTTTACCTTATGGATAGAAGAAGGCAATGGTGGGTCCCTTTCACCAGCACCAACAACTACAGGACTATTCAGTAGTTTTACAACCATTCTAACAATATTGGGAATTCTTGGATTGACTTTCAGTCTAAAATTATTAAATAGAAAAAAGTAGATGATTAATCATTTACTATTTTTCTCTTTTTTTCTTTTGGTATTTATTATTAAAAATTAATCATTAAATGAATCATAATCGTCATCTTCGTCGTTATAATAGACATCGTCATCATCTTCGTCAAAAATTCCAAGCACATCATGCACTTCTTTCATACTTTCACGACCGAATTCCTCTAATAGATAATTAAAGCTGCTTATCTGGATATCTGATAGTTGGCCTTTCTCTTTCATTTCTTGTAGTGCAAATACAAATTCACTGTGCTCCCCATCTATTTTTGCTAATTCCATTGCTATTCGATATCTAGTATTAACATCCTTTTCAATTTTCCATTGCTCTCTAAACTCGTCGATCCAATGAGGTGGTTTTTGTATTGACAAACTAAAAGCAGCATTCTCTCTAACCTCTCCTTTTTCATCATAAAGAAAAGCTTGTGTTAATGCTTCTGCAACTGTTTCCCCTTTTCTATAGGCTAAATAAAGTGCTGCAGAACTACGATTCTCTACATTTTGGTCATTCTTTAATCGATCCAATAGAAATGCTGTAGCTTCATTGGTTTTAATATTTTGTAAAGTTAAAATAACTAATGATTGAATATCATCAATTGTATTTTCAAAAAATAACTCCTTCAAAATTGGTACTAATAATTGACTATCCTTTTTAGCAATTTCTCGGCATATCTTCTCTGGACGCGTCAAAAAACTCTCATCTAAGTAATCATCATCTTTGAAATCATATGCTGATTCATACAATCTCTTAATCTCTTCTTTCAAGGAGTTCATATTTACATCACAAAGAAACACTATCTAATTAATTTTTTAATTACGTTGTTTTGCTAGGATTCAGTAGTTAAGGTTTTCTATCAATGATAGTGCATCGCTTCTTTAGAATTATTAACATTAGCAAAAACATTAAATTCATATTGAACATTTGATGAGGGTCATGAAAACAAAAATTACTACTGAGCAATCAAATGTTGATAATTCTCATTTAGCTAGTAGTAATCATAAGGGTATTCTTCGAAATATCATCACTGTTAGTTTCTTTTATCGTATTTTTGAGGAAGCCTTTAATGTTCTTATAATTCCTTATGCCTATGAGGAAAAAGGTTGGTCCTATGAAGAGTATGGTTTAGTCTTATCCATTGGAGGTTACGCTTCTATGGTTATAATATTCATTCTAGGATTCGTTATTGACATCCAATTTAAACGAACTGGGATGATCATAGGGTTAGTGTCAATTATTGTTTCAGCTGTAGCCTTTACTAGAGTTGATAATTTTATATTATCTATTTTGTTCTATTGTTTTTTTGCAATTGGTCAACAATTGATGATGATAACAACTAATGCCTTTATAGCAAATGAAACAGGAAAAGGAAAACATAGAACTAGTGGATTAACCTGGAATATGGTCGCTCGAGGTTTAGCAGCTGCCTCAGCACCAATTATTTGTATGTATTTGATGACTTTTCCAATTCTTGGTTACGATTGGGTTTTTACGATCATGGCTGTTTTTGGGGTTATAGCTTTAATTTTAATTTTCAGTTTGAGATTAGTAGCAGAAAAATCACCTCGAGAAGAAATTAGTTATGCTCAAGAATTATCTGATAAAAGTGGTGATGACTATACTGCCTTTGAAAAGGAATCCAAAGGTAGGAAATCAATACTACTCGTGCAAGGCGGTTTTGGAATAGGCCGTATGCTTATGGGATTTACCAGTGGCGTAGCTATACCTTTTGTAGGAGCTTATGTATACAATAATTTTAATTATATTTTTGATGCTTACCCAATGGCTTGGGCATGGTTGAATTCACTCAATTGGATAGCATTATCAATTGGATATATAATATTAGGACTCATATCTGAGAAATGGGGTAAAGATCTAATTGTAGTGATCTTCTGGACAGCAGTAATCCCAGCAGCAGTGGGAATTTGGTTGGCGGGTAGCAAAGGATTATTCTATCTAACATGCTTCTTCTTTATACTAAGATATTTCTTTGCAATGACACCTTCAGCTGCTTGGAATAGTTTTCTCTTTGAATGGATTCCGCCAAAACATAGAGGAAAGACTTTAGGATTATTACAAACAGGTCAAAGAGGAATGCGTGCTACAGGCACTCTATTGGGTGGCTTAGCTTTTACAGCTCTTGGTCCTATGTTATTCCCTATAGCTATGATTGCTTATCCTGCTGCTGGTTTACTACCACTAATAATTAGTAAAGTGGTTAAAAGAAGATTAAAAGCCACACAAAAATTAGAAGAAAATAAACAAGTCACAGTAATCTAATTCTAGATTACTCTTTTATTGATTTTCGATATTTTTGCTTAAATGATGCAACAGCTTCCTTTGTCCTTTTTACAATTATATGTCCTTTTAAAATGAAATTTTCGTATTCGCTTAATGGGATTTGTATTACTTTTTCTTTGTCATCAGTTTGCAAAATTATATACTCGGGCTGATATTCATCATCTTCCTGAATAGTAACTCGAGGTTTCTCATTCCAAGTCATACTTTGTATAAGACCTTTTTTTCTGTTATGTACTCTCACACCTTCAATATCAAAGGTTATAATGTCAAGAGCTCCAATGAAAATTTTTCTTAAACGAACAATTAGATAAATCACTCCTCCAAGAATAAACAACCCTCCGACAATAATGAAGTAGATATAACCCATGCGATTCAAATTTCTCTCATAAAATCCCAGGATAACTACTACTGTTCCAACAACAAATAATGCTCCAAAAATAGAAAATGCTTGAATAAAACCGGAAGGTCGTAATTCAAAAGAATTTGTGGTTTCTTTGATAGGCATAATAATCATATTACGATTTTTTACTTGAATTCATAAAATTTTCTCGATTTTAGGTTATAATATAACATAAAATAATTTACTTAGGAGAGCAAGTATCTATATATGAAAAATATTGGTATGCTCATTGCAAAAATCATATCAGGTTTAGGAATAATTGGAATTGGTTTTGGGTTGCTTTATGGTTTCATCTGGGGTGATTTCATAGAAGAAGGAAAAATTCTTTTATCAATTCCTTGGGGTGTTTTTACCCTATTTGATATTTATGTAAGTTTTATTGTTTTTTGTTGTTGGATAATCTATAGAGAAAAGTCAGCTCTTTGGTCATCTATCTGGACTTTATTAGTTTTAGGTTTAGGAAGTTTAGCTATTTGCATATACATTTTTATTGCACTACTAAGAAGCAAAAATGATTGGCAACTATTTTGGCATTGGAAAAGAATAAAACAAGCACCACAAAATAATAAAGAATAAATTCATTAGAAAATACCAGAAGAAATGGATTTATAAATGAACTTGGCGTATTTTGTGTATTAGTTTTACTATGAGGAATTTTATTGGCATAAAAAATCTCTGTTATAGTATTATTAGCGATACTATTTCTAGGAAATTTCACTTTTCTTTTCATCGGAAGTAGTAATACTTCGGGAAAGAGTAATGGAGAAATAGTATTTTCGTATGACGATCTTAATAGTAGTAATTTTTACTATGATGTGACAACGAAATCAACTCAACAGCCAATTAATGATAATTTTGCGCCTAACGACAGGCGTGGTCCCCAAAATTTCGCTGTTATTTGTGTACACCCTTCTGATCATACTACTACAAGATGGACTATTCCACAACATGAAGATATTATGGAAACGATTAATCAGTACTGGATTAATACGAGTTATAACCTGATATCGATAAATTATATTGTCAAAGGATGGTATGATTTAGGTTATAATTGGAGCCATTATGGTACAATCGATGCTGGCAATTTAGTGGTAAATAATTGGCAAACAGTGGTTAAAGATGCTATAGCCAAAGCTGATCCAGTAATAGACTTCAACACTTATGATTATGTTATAGTTTGGATTAATACTGCATGGTGGCGTGGTTGGGCTTCAATTGGTCAAAATATAAATGTTAATACTGGTGAAGGAGCAAAAACTATTGCTGCAACCCTTTGTGGTGAAAATGCTGGTTCAGATGCTGATAGGGTATGGGGTCGAACAGCCCATGAAATGGGTCACTTATTTGGCTTACAACACACACATGGTTCAAATGAGGATGGTACTAAAAATTATGATAGCTGGTATAGTTTAATGGCTCGAGCCTATCCATCAGCACTAAATTACTATAGTTCCGGTTTTGATGCAGCAGGTTGGTTCCCATCGGGAACAAATATGGAAACTGTTAATGTTGGTGGTTCAGGGTCATTCCATGTTAGACCTAGATACTTAGATATTACAGGTGACACCCAAGCGGTAAAAGTGAAAATTAGTAACGCGAAATATTACATGGTAGAAGTGATAGCCCAAGAGTCAGAAGACCGTTGGTTGCCTGACAGCGGAGTCTATATTTATTATGTAGATAAAAACGAACCAAATGATGATGAATGTACTGATCAAGATGGTGTTCCAGGAGGAACTGTTGAAGACTGCCTTTGGGATATTGGTCAAACTTTCACAGATGTTGCTAATGGTATTACAATCGAAATTGACGATTATACCTTTGATGGCTTTGATATCACAGTGACAAATGCTGGTGATGGTGAAACAGACCTTCATATTGATGATTGGGGTAACCCACCAGGACATCCAGGACCATATGAAACAGGTGACATCTGGAATGATAGTCCAGTAAATGGTTTTGGTCATATCAGACATACTGATGGTAGTGGTAATCCAACTGGTATCGGTGATGAACCATTATTAAACGAAATAAACCGTTTATATGCTAGAATCTGGAATATTGGTGATGTAGATGCTACTGGTGTAGTGGTGAAGTTCTATTATAATGAGCCTATCGGTACTGGCGCATCAGGAACATGGACTTATATCGGTTCTAAAACTATTGATGTACCTGCTGGTGAAGATAGAACAACGTATGTGCTATGGGAACCGGAATACTCCGTTTCAGCAAGTTCAAGTCAAATTATGAACATTCATTCCTGCGTAAAAGTGGTAATCGACCAACATGTAGCTGAAACAGACACTTGGGACAATGAAGCACAAGAAAACATCGATTTCTTTGAGGTTATCCCTAACGGTGCAGCACAATTAAATGTCAAAGCTGATTCGACTCGATTTGGACCAGTATCAGGTAAATTTGCAATCGTTAATACTTTTAAAGAAGCCAAAGATATTTACATCAATGTATTAGGAGTCACTGAAGGTTGGGAGGTAACAGGCGACTATATTGGTGAAATAATTAGCTTTGATCCTTATGAAAGAAAAACTATTGAAATAACTGTAACCCCTGGTCAAGATGTCACTTTTACTGATGAAGTAGAAGCTCATTTAGTGGCATTAGTTGAAGAATTTGGACCATCAGATGGTGAATTTATAGGTGATATCCATTTGGTACCAATAGGTGGTGCTACTATCAATGCTAAGGTTTTGTATAGAAGTGATATTGAAATAGGTGCAACAATATTAGGTGACAACCAATTTAAGGTCTATGGCAAACTATCATTCCTTGATAATGTTCCAGAGAATCTTATGCCAGATAATCCTTTGGATAAAATGATATATCTTAATATTATCAACGATGATTATGAAACTGAAAAATACAATGCTACTCTAGTAGTGGACCAAAGTGGTAACTTCGAATCAACATTAACAGTAAAATCTGGGGTGTATAAAATCAATGGGTATTATGCAGGATCTGATAATATTGCCAGCAGTGCTTCAGTAACACTAATGGTCGATTTGATCAACACTTCTGTTTGGACAAGTAAAATATTCCCTGGGTTTGAACTTTTGCTAACATTTGGAACTTTGCTGTTAATTGTTTCAATAGTTTCTATTTTTAAACATAAAAAGTAATTAGGAAATAATTCCTAATTCTTTACTTTTTTTTAAAACTAATTATTTTATGGTTCTTTTCTTTCTGCCAAAATAGTTGCCAATTACAAAATCCATTGCTATAAAAGCCACTAAAAACCAATTATTGTCAATTTCCAGTGTCGGACTAATTTCTTCGATAATCTGTGAACTATAAATATAATTAACACCATAATGTGATGGTTCAGACGCTTCATCATCTGCGTAATAGAGAATATGAGTAGAATTGTCAGAACTGACTGCAATTGCAGGTTTTGTTAAACCACAATTATCTACAATAATTTCCGATTCAGTTGATTGATAATTTTCAGCTATTTCTTTGTAAAGTATGCTATCATATTCAGACCATGTTAAATGAATTAGATCATATCCATCAGCACATATAATAGGATTATTAGTGTCTCCATATACATCATAGTATGTTTTAGAATACCAAATGTTATCTTTGTATAATTTGTAAACCAAAGTTCTTTCGTAAATTGGAAAGCCAAGAAACTCTACCCAAACGATATGAAGATTATTTTTACTATCAGATATCAAATAAGGATTGTCATAATAAACCGCATCATTATCACTTAGTATTGTATTATTTGTGAAAGTATATGTATTATTAAAAGACAAATAATTGATTACGGTGGTATCAAGATCTAAATCATCTTCAATCCAAACTAAATGTGCTTGATCAGCAGAATCAATATTTAGATTTAGATCATAACAAATATCTCCTGTAGTGGGAATCAATGATATATCTGACCAGTTATTTAGTAAAGGACTGTAGTAGCGATAATTTATCTCTGAATTATTATTGGTGGTCCAAACAAAAAGCACATCTCCATTTGAAAATGCTGCTAATGAATAACTACTCGATAATTCAGAATCGACTACAAGTTCTCCATGAGAGAAGTTTGTGCCATTAAGAAACTTATAATATAGTCCCCCTAAACTATTAGTCCAAACAAAATGAACTATATCTTTTTGATCTAAAATCATTGAACAATCAGCAGCTTGACCATAAACACCAAGAATTTTTGATATGTTATATGCTGAAGACCACGGTGAATTTGGATTTTTATATTTATACATCATATAATCCACATAACCAACCCTTTCAATCCAAGAAGCAGAAATCCTTCCTGAGCTACTAATAGCAATGTTAGGATATCCACAATCAAGACTCCCTAAAGAAAGTTTGATTGGTATAGACCAAGAAATGTCTGGTTCTGATTCTGCTTGAACAGGCGAAAGTAAAGGAGTAAGAATTTGAAAAGATAAAATAATAAAAATAATTATTGATTGAGATTTAATTAAACGATTCATACTAGTTACCCCATTTTCCTTGTTGAAAATAAACATTAGATAATAAAAAAATTTCTTTAACTATTTAATGAACCAACAATTAATATATAAAATAAAATTCAGAGAAAGTATAATCTAACGAATAAAATCAATGTTATTATGCAAATTCTGAAACTATTACTAGCAGCATTTCACTAACACAAATAGCCGATTTTATAAGTACTATTTGAACAAACAAAATATTCACTGACTTTGAATTAATGCTAACCTTTAACAAAATACTTCTAATTACTTCTGCAATCTCTATATTTAAACGTAAAAAGTAGTTTTGGGTCTAATCCCATCATACTTTTTCTTTTTTTAAGAAAATAATTTATTCTATTATTAATAATTAATTGATTAAGATGAAAGGGGAACCAAGAAAAATAAAATGGAGATTCTTTCCATTCCTAGTGCTAGGTTTTGTAGCAGTAATAGTGGCTATATTAGCTTTAACAGTATTTCACATCCCTTTCTTGTTTAGTGCTAGTTTAACAATTGCCTTGCCAGCATTCTTTTTTGGTTTGGATAAATTCTTGGCAGATAATGATAAAGCACTTTGGGATAATATCGTAGAGATGATAGCGTCATTCATCATTTCAATAAGGAGGTTTTTTAATAAAGAAGAAAGGAAGAAAAGGCGAGAGAAAAGAAGAAAAGATTCAGTGAAATATTTAGCAAAAAAAGTGCGAAAATTACCAAAAGAAGCACTATGTCAGATTTCTAAAAAAACATTACAAAAGCCAGACGAAGCACTACAATGCCCGAAATGCCAAGCATATTTTGATAAGAATTATTTGGGATCATGGTTAAAAGAAAAAAACAACTGCCCAGTATGCAAAGCAGTTCTTAAGAAGACAAGAGGAAAGAGAAGGTGATAAAGTGGCTAAGACAAGAACCAAAAAAACTGAATCAGGTGTTTTAACCAGTTTAATTATCTTTATGACAGTAGGAGTGTTACTGATAGTTTTCCGCGATGGAATTGGTATGTTAATTGGTGGGGTAATACTAACAATCATGGGAATTGGAAGTTGCTTAGTAGGACTTTTTACTGATGAGAGAATTAAAAGAGCATTCACAATGGATCTAAACGCTATACCAGAGAAAAAGGAATCTAGTATAAAAATTCTCGAGGATAACTATACTTTTTCAGATGATAAAAAGTAGGAATGATCACCAATGAAGAGGTGACTTTTCATTAATTTTAACCAAGAGTAATAGCTAGTAGATGTGGGCCAGAACCATCATTGCCAGGATCAATAAACGATATATATTGAATATATTTGTAGAAATCAAGTTGAAAATTAAAAGTATGTGTATGGATGTGCTCATTAGGTATACTTATTTGATTGCCAAGATCTATTTCAGTTATTTTACCATAAGGAGCTGAAGTACATTCATGTGGAATATTTGAAGCATACATAAGGTCATCAATGTATTCATGACCCAGCTGCCAGATTGTATGACTGCCATCGGTGTAAGTAATATCTATAGTTAATGCATGGCTATTGCTAGGAAACTCATCACCCCAGCTACCAGCAAGGCCCAACAAAAAGAGTATTTGAGCTTTAACAGGATCTGTTGTTCTATTAATTTGTTGTATAGTTGGTTGATAGGTTAGATTACCATTTAATGAATGGAATACAGTGAATAAACCAGAATAATAGAACCCAATTGCTTCGCTTTCATTAATAACAGGTAAGTAATTAATACTATCAGCGATCAGTGGACCATATTCAGGTCCGCCTGTAGTTTCATAATTACTATAAGTACCTGGAACAAATGAAATACACACAAAACCTTCATCTTCTAGATTTAGATATTGATGATCATTTATTATATCACCAAGATAAGCTAATTCATTTAACTGAATCCAATTACTACTGAAAACAGCTGAAAAATCATTTGTTTGAATAATAAATTCAAAAAACAAGTAGCTTAGTTTAGTAATTGTAAGTTCAAATTGGTTTAAAGTGTAAATATTAACTTCTAAACTCTCAGATGAAGTAATAGAAATATTCTCTGTTGATGATGTCCATAGAGAATTAGACCAAAAACTAGGATTGTTGATATTAGTGAACTCAGCAATAGATGAGTTAATACTGGTAATGCTAAAAGATTGATCATTACCGTTTTCAATAAGCAAAGTCATTTCTTCATATAACGAATCTTTATTGGTATCGGTAACATTAGAAACACCAATTTGAATATTGGAAACAAATTCATCAATAGCTTCTTCTAAGGCTCGTTGTTCACGAATATTTTTAATGACTGTAAAAGTAATCGCAATAATACAACCGCTAATAAGAACACTAAAAGTAGCAACAATGATAAGTATAGTTATTAATTTCGAGAGTGCTTTGTTTTTTCTTAAAATTTCATGCAATTTAACTAACATCTAAATTTAAACTCCTTTCAGGAAAACACCAATCTATATATGAAAAAGGGTCTAAATAGTTTGCGGAAAAATAATTGACAAACTATAAACTAACGAAAGATTCAAAAAGAAAAAAAGAGCAGAAAAGAGTGCTCAATGAGCAATTTAAAAGGCCGGGTAGTCTAGCACGGTATGATACTTGCTTTGGGAGTAAGTGGTCAGCGGTTCAAATCCGTTCCCGGCCACCAGTTCTTCTTATTTTACTTAGCTTCTAGGAGTGAAAATTTCCTTTTCTAGTTTTCCCAATCGTTTTTGATATGATTTTTTCAATTTTTGGCTGCTTTGTTTATCCATTAATACATCCATAATATCTGTTTGAGCATCAGTTTCAAGTTGCTTTATGAATCTTGCTAGTTTGTTCATCGCTCCATATGATGGTCCCTTAAACACATAGCAGAATCCCAACGAATTTTGGAAATGCAATACAATATTATAGTCTTGATGTTTTATTCGCTCTACTGATCCTCCTGACGCAAAAGCCTCCTTCATAAATGAATTAATAGCTGTTAAGAAGCCACTTATTAAGTAATCAT